>NZ_JANQDF010000153.1:0-25479 GCF_029891675.1 Anabaenopsis tanganyikae CS-531 | reverse complement strand
CAACGCCACGCAGTTCTATAACTTATCCCTACCTTTTTTGCATAATCAGATAGTTTCATTCATTTAATGATCGTACATTCATAATTATATTATACTACAAATGTACATAAATGACTATAAATTCATTAAATTATTGTAGACTATTTTTTCCTAGCACTCAAGGCTTACCTGTGGGTCCTAGTTCCCGTCTATGGTTGGGCTAAGTTTATGGCTCTGATATCTCTGATTTCCCGCTTGGCTTTCGGTGAATTGGTAAATCAGCCAGAAAGTATCCCATCTGGTCAACGCTTTGTTAATTCTCGGTTGTGGGAGTTTTTGGTGGCGGTGCTGTTATTATTTCTTGTGGGTGTGGGACTTGGCCTAGGTATAGTGATTATATTTGGCATCTTAGGGGTTTTCTGGGGCTTGATATTTCCAGACGAAAATTCTGCTGCTGTTCTTCTGTTGGGTCTGATTACCTTGGCGACTCTGATTGTGGTAATCTTAGCCTGTTTATGGATCATAATCAGGTTATACTTAGTAGATGCGGTCTTGGCTATTGAAGAAAATGTTGACGGGGTGTCAGCCATTAGTCGCAGTTGGCAATTAACTCAGGGTTACGGCTGGCGGTTGTTGTTGATTTACTTTGTGGGTTCTTTAATAATTACCATCCCGGCTCAGATTATGCTGCAAGTTATGACTAGTTTTTTACAATTAGTTTTCTCACCGTTCATACTAGATGAATATGGTCTATATGCTTTACTTTATTTTGTATTTTTGCTACTAGCCATCATTTTTAGTATTAGTGCTATGATTTTACCCTTTTATCAAACTCTCACATCTGTCATTTACTACGACCTGCGCAGTCGCCGGGAGGGTTTAGGTTTAAAACTACGAGACCACGAAATTTAACTGTTTGACTGGGGTTAACTCCTGGGAAAGAGTTTTCCCTTGATTTGCGATCCTCTAGGCTAGGATTTAACTATTAACAGTACTTAGAAGGCTCATGAATAAACCCAACCGGTTAGCAACAGAATCTTTATCTATATCCCATCCCCCAATAGAGCATAACCATGGACAGTCGGCTCATGCTCACGTTCATAGTCAAGAGTCACTGCGGAAAATTGTCAATCGGTTGTCACGGATAGAGGGACATGTTCGCGGTATTAAAACAATGGTGCAGCAAGATACCCCTTGTCCTGATGTTTTATTACAAATTGCGGCGGTGCGGGGCGCTTTGGATAAGGTGGCGAGAATTGTTTTGGATGAACATTTAACTGAGTGTATTGCTAGAGCGGCTCAAGAGGGGAATATGGAGGTGGAAATTCAACAGTTAAAAGCTGCTTTGGATCGGTTTTTGCCTTAGTACTAATTTTATCTCTCCTGGTAACAACAGGCGATCGCTAGTTGGGCGTGTTCCTGTAGGGTATTTTGAGCCAAAGTCTGAATGGTATATTGAGGAGTCACCGCTAGTAGTTTCTCGATTCTATTTCTGGCTGCAGCTACTGTTGATTGATCTAGACTACCTTGATTTAACGAATCGGCAAAATCTTCAGCCATCTCATAGGTACGTTCTATGGATAAGGAATTAAGATTACGGGAGACAATAAATAAATCACAGCCAGCATTAAAGGCTTGGGCTACTGTACCACTGTGGGTAAACATATCGGAAACAGCTTTCATATCCAGGTCGTCGGATACAACTACACCCTCAAAGCCCAATTCGTCCCGGAGTATGCTTTTGAGGATAGCTGGGGAAAGTGTGGCTGGTAATTTGGGGTCTATGTGGGGGAATAAGATATGAGCTGTCATGATTAGGGGAATTTGCTCGGCAATCAGGGCTTTAAATGGTATTAGCTCCCGTTTGTGCAGGTCTTCTAGGGTCAGATTGAGTATGGGTAATTCAATGTGAGAATCTTTACTAGTGTCTCCATGTCCAGGAAAGTGTTTCCCACATCCTAATATTCCCCCTTCCTTAAGTCCTCTGTAGTATTCACATACAGCTTTAGCTGTGGTTTCTGGGGTGTGACCAAAGGCACGAGGTCCGATAATGGGGTTTTGAGGATGAGAAAAAATATCTGCTACGGGAGACCAGGATAAGTTTATCCCCAGTGATTTAAGTTCTAATGCTGTGGCTATTGCTACTTTGTAGGCGTGTGATCGACACAGTAAGGCATAAGGAAATCTGGTAATTGGTAATGGTGTCCTCACCACCCTTCCTCCTTCGTGGTCTAATGTCATAAACATAGAGTCACGTTGAGCATATTCTCGGATTTGGTGGTTAAGTTGCCCGAAAGTTTCTAGCCATACTTCGTAAGGGTTACCATCCTCAAAGTTTTTAGCAAAAAAAATCACCCCAACTGGTTTCAAGTCACTCAGTATACGTTTATCATCATCACTTAATGTCGTCCCAGAAATACCAACTATTAAATGATTACCAAAGGTTTGTAGCTTTTGAGATGTGAGCATAGGAAAAAAAAGAACTATAAAATATACTAAATATTTTAATTTATCTTCGGGAAAATTACATAAACTCAGTTAGATGGTGGAAATCAGGAAAACATTCAATTGTGATGGTGTTAGCACCTTTGGATGTGAGTAAGAGCATTCCTGAGAGAAGTTTTTTGAGAACAGATCGTACAACTGCTGCCAAATGTAACGGATTGCAACTTATAATGAGAACGACAAAACCATAAAGAAATATTAAAAGGCAGTAAGTTTAAATGCGAGTCGCGATCGCGGGTGCTGGTCTAGCAGGGCTATCCTGCGCGAAATATCTCACAGACGCAGGTCACACTCCCATTATCTTGGAGCGCCGGGATGTATTGGGTGGTAAAGTGGCCGCGTGGAAAGACGCTGATGGAGACTGGTACGAAACGGGTTTGCACATCTTTTTTGGCGCATATCCCAATATGTTGCAGCTATTTAAAGAACTGGATATTGAAGATCGATTGCAGTGGAAAGAACACACAATGATCTTCAATCAGCCCGAAGCACCAGGAACATACAGCCGCTTTGACTTCCCAGATTTGCCAGCGCCCTTAAATGGTGTGGTGGCGATTCTCAGAAACAACGATATGCTCACATGGCCAGAAAAAATTAAATTTGGTCTAGGACTGATTCCAGCAATGGTTCAGGGGCAAAAATATGTTGAGGAGATGGATAAATATTCTTGGACAGAGTGGCTACGTAAACAGAAGATTCCCGAACGGGTGAATACAGAAGTTTTCATTGCCATGTGCAAGTCATTAAACTTCATTGGACCTGATGAAATCTCTGCTACGATCCTCCTCACAGCGCTGAATCGCTTCCTTCAGGAAAAGAACGGCTCTAAAATGGCATTTTTAGACGGTTCACCCACCGAAAGATTGTGTCAGCCGATAGTAGATTACATCACTCAGCGGGGTGGGGAAGTGCGGCTAAATGCTCCCCTCAAGGAAATTTTGCTCAACCCTGACGGTACAGTTAAGGGATTCTTACTCAGAGGGTTAAATGGGGCTGAGGATGAAATATTTACAGCTGACTTGTATGTGTCAGCTATGCCCGTTGACCCGTTAAAGGTAATGCTACCAAAACCTTGGCAGGAAATGGAGTTTTTCCAAAAGCTAGAAGGTTTAGAAGGGGTACCTGTAATTAATGTCCATTTGTGGTTTGATCGTAAACTGACAGAGATTGATCACTTATTATTCTCGCGATCGCCGCTCCTGAGCGTTTATGCTGATATGAGCAATGCCTGTCGTGAATATGCTAATCCAGATCGCTCAATGTTGGAATTAGTTTTAGCTCCGGCAAAAGATTGGATCACTAAATCAGATGAGGAAATTGTTACCGCCACTCTTGCTGAGTTAGAGAAACTCTTCCCTGACCATTTTGGGCAAGAAAATAACGCTAAATTATTAAAGTATCATGTGGTCAAAACACCGCGCTCAGTTTACAAAGCGACACCAGGTCGCCAACAGTACCGCCCCTCACAACAAACCCCCATCAACAACTTTTATCTCACTGGGGATTACACCATGCAGCGCTACTTAGCTAGTATGGAAGGTGCTGTACTTTCTGGTAAGCTGACAGCGCAAGCAATCTCGGAAGCCCCCCCGGTAGAAAATTCCTCAGACCTGCAAACGCCAACCCGACCGCCCGCAACGAATGCTGCAACTGCCTGATTCCCCACCGCGCATGAAAACGCTGGTCTCTGTAGACGAGTCCTACAAACTTTGTCGGCAACTTATAGCCAAGTATTCCGCGACTTTTTACCTAAGCACTTTGCTCCTGAGCGAAGAAAAACGTCCTGCTATTTGGGCGATTTACGCATGGTGTCGCCGCACAGATGAATTGGTAGATGGGCCTGGATGTGCCATGACTACGCCAGAAACCCTAGATTTATGGGAGCAGCAGCTAGAGTCAATTTTCGCTGGGGAACCAGTGGAAGATTATGATGTAGCTTTGGCTGATACTGTTCGACGCTTTCCCATCGACATTCAGCCCTTCCGGGATATGATTGCTGGTCAGCAGATGGATTTGTATCGCAGTCGCTATGAAACCTTTGAGGATTTATACCTCTACTGTTATCGCGTCGCCGGTACTGTTGGTTTAATGTCAACCTCGATTATGGGACTGGATGAAACCAGAAATTCAGCGCCGTGGAACTGTAAACAACAGCCTTATCTGCCCACTGCTGAAGAAATCGCCTTGGGAATAGCCAAGCAACTCACCAACATCCTCAGAGATGTAGGGGAGGATGCGCGACGGGGGAGAATTTATATTCCTCTAGAGGATTTGGCACGATTCAATTACACTGAGGACGATTTATTTAAAGGTGTAGTTGATGACCGCTGGCGCTCCCTAATGCGGTTTGAAATTAACAGAGCTAGAGAATTTTATACTAAAGCTGAAAGAGGTATTAGTTATCTATCCCCTGATGCTCGTTGGCCTGTATGGGCGGCTCTCATGCATTACAGTCGAATTTTAACCATCATTGAACGTAACGATTACAACGCGTTTACCAAACGTGCCTATGTACCTCAGTGGCAAAAATTACTTTCTTTACCACGGGCGTGGATGCGATCGCAGGTTCTTTAGTTAACTCCGTATTCAGAATAATTCGTAACCCGTAAGTTTTGCAACACCTGCCAGTCTCCTGACTATAAGTCAGGAGATTCTATATTTGCGTCTGATACTTCAAACAATTTTATAAATGATAGTTGACTAACTAAAAATACTCTGCTATATTTAAAATCTGTAGCCCATCTGGAGAGATGGCTGAGTGGTCGAAAGCGACAGATTGCTAATCTGTTGTACGGCAGGTAACTCCGTACCGAGGGTTCGAATCCCTCTCTCTCCGTTTTAGCGATCCGCCTAGGTTAAAAAGTAACTTGCCTTCTTAACTTAAAGCCTTTTTCAGGCTAATGAAGTACACATCAATTGCCTATTCCCTATTCCCTATTCCCTGTTCGCTGTTCGCT
This sequence comes from Anabaenopsis tanganyikae CS-531, assembly GCF_029891675.1. NCBI lineage: Bacteria > Bacillati > Cyanobacteriota > Cyanophyceae > Nostocales > Nodulariaceae > Anabaenopsis > Anabaenopsis tanganyikae. Next base: position 20,038 of record NZ_JANQDF010000153.1, on the reverse strand, counting down.
GTTCGCTGTTCGCTGTTCCCTGTTCCCTGAAACTAAACAACTTTGTACCTCACGAGCATGGGAAATGCTAGATTTATAACGAGAATGCCGATAACCCTTGAGAACAAAGTGGTTACTTTTTTATTAATGTTAGGTCTAGGGATGAAAGTTACCTATCTTATACATCAAGAAATATTGATATTTTGGTGAAAAGTTTTATTCCCGTGGGTAGATGCTATTATTTATCCGAGTAATTGAACCAATAATCCCCCTCTGTTTACATAGGGGAGTGTGAAGATTTGCCTAGTATAAGAAGAAGCTAGGTTGAATCTTACTTTCAGTCTCATAAATATCTCAGGGTAAAAAGTAAACTGTGCTAAAAATTCATACTGCCTTAGGCTTGAGTATAGCTACCCTAACAACAGGGTTCCTTTTAGGAGCTTGCGAAAATGCGAATAACACTAATACCACAGGGGAGAGTAGTTCCGGGCTAAAAATTGGTACTTTACTACCAAGCACTGGTGACCTAGCATCGGTTGGACAGCAAATGATAGGCTCCATTCCCTTGCTCGTAGAGACCGTTAACGCTTGCGAGGGAGTGAATGGACAACCAGTTACCCTCATAGAAGTGGACGACCAGACTGACCCCAGAGCTGGTGCGGCGGGTATGACCAAATTGGCAACTTTAGACCGGGTAGCTGGGGTAGTTGGTTCCTTTGCTAGTAGCGTTTCTACTGCTGCTGTCTCAGTTGCTGTGCCGAATCAAGTGATGCTGGTTTCTCCTGGTAGTACCAGTCCAGTTTTTACAGAAAAAGCCCAAAAAGGTGAATTTAAAGGCTTTTGGTCGCGTACAGCTCCTCCTGATACCTACCAAGCATTAGCATTAGCTGAACTAGCTAATCAAAAAGGTTTTCGGCGAGTTTCTACAGTTGTGATTAATAACGACTATGGCGTGGGGTTTGAAAAAGCATTTGTAGAGGCTTTTGAGAAATTGGGCGGAACTGTAGTTAATAAAAATAATCCTGTCCGCTACGATCCCAAAGCCCAAACTTTTGATACTGAAGCCGCAGCGGCTTTCGCTGGTAAACCGGATGCAGTCGTAGCGGTTCTCTACGCTGAAACAGGTAGTCTCCTCCTCAAAACTGCTTATCAACAAGGGTTAACTGATGGGGTGCAGATTTTACTAACTGATGGAGTAAAATCACCTACTTTCCCAAACCAAGTAGGTAAAGGTGGAGATGGGAAATATCTCTTGGCGGGAGCCCTGGGTACAGTACCCGGTTCTGATGGCCAAGCCCTAGCAGCTTTTAATCAACTGTGGCAAGAAAAAAAAGGCGGTTCACCGGGGGAATATGCTCCCCAAGCCTGGGATGCTGCGGCTTTGTTGGTACTGTCCGCCCAAGCCGCCCAGGAAAATACAGGGGTTGGTATTGCTCAGAAGATACGTGATGTTGCTAATGCACCTGGTATAGAAGTTACTAATGTATGCGAGGGGCTGAAGTTGCTTCGAGAGGGTCAAGACATTAACTACCAAGGGGCAAGTGGTAATGTGGATATTGATGCCAATGGCGATGTTGTGGGTGTCTACGATGTTTGGACTGTAGAAGCAGATGGTAAAATTAATGTGATCGATAAAGTTAGTCCTAATCCTCAATAGTCTCTCCCACGGAAACAGCAAGGACATGGGGGTAGCCCGCCACAATCATTACCGGGCTACTTCCAGATTCAGCTAATGTTCTTTGACGCTAGCCTCCAGAGTTTTCACCTGATTTTGTAATTCTACAATTCTTTGCATATGCGATCGCTCTAGAGAATAACTTAACCAAACAAAGCTACAACCAAACACAGTCACGAACCCAGCCAAAATACCAGTTAGTAATGTCACTTGGGAAAGAAGATGTTTTACTTCCTGAAGTTGATACTGAGGTTTTGTTAGAGGATTAACATTTGTGTCGGGATTTGCCAGCACAACTTGTGTTGTCGGTATTTTTGCTGTTTGGGTGCTTTTGAAAGCAATCTTGTTTTGTATCCAGTTAGTAATTAATTGAGGACCATTATTTTGAAACCACCGCCAAGCAAAAATTCTAAATACTGGCTTGGATGTTCTGGAAATGAGTTTGAGAAGTCTATTGAGAGTCCGACAATGAAACTTATGGTTAATCAGGTTAATTGAGCCTACATCATAGAGAGAATCCATGATTAACTTGACTGTAGTCTCTTCCCTAGAAATCAAGTTTTCCAGCAACACAAGAACATCATGCATGAGTTCTTCTTCTTTTTCATTTTCCTTTATAACATTTTTAGTCTGATTTGATGATTGCCGCTGTTTATTCATATATATATAAGGGTTATTTTTAGCTGAAAGAATTATTTGTTGTTATGCAAACTGGAATAATTACTGCAAAAATCAAGATTACATCCCTAAATACAAAGTTGCATTAAAGCCTTTTTCAGGCTCATGAAGTACACACCTATTTCCTGTTCCCTGTTCCCTCAAACTAAAAAAAATTGTACCTCACGAGCATGGGAAATGCTATATTAGGTAAAAGGCAAGAGTGAGAATCACTTTTGCCTTTTATGTTTGAGATGATTCAGTTAAAAACCGCTGAAATTGTAACCAACTCCTAATAACAAACCGATATCAGTTTGGTCAAAAAATCCGGCATTAGCGGAAGCGGTGGCGGTAAATCGACTATTGAGAGGAAAATCAAGACCAACAGATACTAATAAAGCAGTCTTAGAATTATCACCAGTTTTAAGAGCTGCACCTACTCCAACATAAGGTGCGATCGCTAAGGGCTCCTCAAAGGGACTTGGCTGCTGTAAGCTGAAGTCATAGGTAACGGGAAGCAAGATAGTGGTGTTGTTGCCAAATAGAGCAGATGGTCTTACAGATATGGTATTTGTCAATCCCACTTTACCCACAACGGCAACATTGGCATCACCTAAAGATGAGTTGCTACCTTCTAAACCAAGGTTACCAGCAATACCGACATAGTTTTTACCGGCACGGCTAGGTCTACCAAAATCTATATTTGCTTGTGCTATCTGATGATGAGAAGTAAGTTTTGATTGAGAAATCAGGGATGCTGATGAGGTTTCCACCGTCCCCTGTACAGGTGTGAATGTTTCATTAGCAACTTCTACCTTGCATGGCGTAGCCATAGATATTGCATTCACAGAAGCCTCATGTAACAGTTGAGTATCTACTGTTTCAGCAATAGCAGACACACCACTACTTAACATTGTCAGAGCAGCTACGCTGGGTAGGTAAAACAAACTTTTGCATTTGTCTAGCTTGTAGTAGACAAGGGAAATAATATTCACATTCACTCCTGACAAAATATTGCCGCTATGGACATTGTGTACGATGATTCCACCAAATTTGGCGATATTTAAACTGTAACATCATAAAATCACCATTACATCCTTAAGTAGACAGAAGTCTTGATCAACATACTGTCTACTAGGTAGTAGAGATGAAGTCATAAGAATAGTAGTATCAATAATTACAAAATACACAGAAGTCCCATATTTGACGTAACAAAGCAAAACTAGGGTGTCAAAAATAAATACTATCAGAAGGTTTTTGTAATCATGGGGCTTAATTACTACAACTGAGGATGAAATTTATAAGATGGCAATTAAAATTGATACTATTGTTCCATCCATTGCCTAGCAAAACTTTCAGGAAGTATGAAAACATGGGCGTAGTATTTATCTATCTTTAGGAGGAATTAAAGTAGTGTTGATTAATACTAAATAAATAGGTATTCCGATCACCTGACGAAATTTAACTATAAAACGCTCAATTTTTGGCAAAAATTGAGCGTTTTTTTGAATGGGTCTTCCAGCCTTGTTTTTGAGAGCATCCACCATTCTCTCAGAGGATGTTTGATATGAAATTATTAATTTTGCTTCACTAATACTGAATTATTCTCAATCTTAGCTGAGTAAGTTTTGAGTGGTTCTCTAGCCGGTCCCCTTCGCACTTGACCATTAGTGTTATATTCTGCACCATGACAACGACAGGCAAACTTATTACCTTTCCCGTCCCATGTTACTGTGCAACCTGAGTGAGTACAGGTAGGGTCAACAGCGATGAGATTTTCACTGACCGATGTACCAACTACTAAAACATTGAAAGTAGGGGATTTTTGAACTAGCAATTGGCCATCTTTATCCAAATCCGTCACAGTACCCACAGTTTGCCAATCTCTAGATACTTTTTTAGAAGCACAAGCAGCTATAGCTACAGGTAAACTACTAGCGATTGTACTTAAACCTACCCAATTGATAAAATCGCGACGTTTCATAAGTTAATAAAGTTACTTAACAACTCCCAAAACGGGTTTTATTTCAGATGGGGGAATAGTAGGAACTGACAATCCCTGAGCATAGATGTGGGGATTTGTTTGGGAGATAGTCATCAAAGATTGGCGCACCTGAGCATTCACAGCCACGGTCTTCACGTCATACATCTGCATAGCCAACTTGGGGTAAAACCCGATACCGATAATCAGCAACAGAAAACAGGCAGCAATAAATACTTCACGGGGTCTAGCATCACTATAGATCGTTTGAGTTGGCAGCAGACAGTCAGTACCAAAACAAGCTGTTCCCTCGTCCTCCTGATTCTCCAAGGCTGCATTATTAACGTCACAGGAGACTGCAGCACTAGTACCATAAAACACCTTACGCAGCAAATTAAGTAGATAAATTGGTGTGAGGATAACTCCTATGGCAGCCAGGAAAACCGTGACAATACAGAAGGCGGAACTGTAGACATCACTGCTAGTTATACCAACGAAGACAGCAAGTTCCCCCACAAAGCCGCTCATACCTGGGAGAGCTAGGGAGGCCATGGCACTGATGGTAAATAATGCAAATACTTTTGGCATTACCTGACCAATACCGCCCATATCATCCATAATCATTGTACGAGTGCGATCGTAGGTGACACCTGCCAGGAAAAACAGCACGGACGCAATTAAACCGTGGGAAATCATTTGCAACATGGCGCCGTTAATACCCAAATCAGTGAAGGACGCAATACCTAGGAGTACGAATCCCATGTGAGAAATGGACGAATAGGCCAGCCGCCGCTTCATATTAGATTGGGCGAAGGAATTCAACGCACCATAGATAATGTTAACAACCCCCAGAATTGCCAGAACTGGTGCAAAGTAAATATGTGCATCAGCCAAAATTCCCATATTCAGGCGAATTAGTCCGTATCCTCCCATCTTCAGCAGCACACCTGCCAGAATCATTGATACTGGAGATGAAGCTTCTCCATGAGCATCAGGTAACCAAGTATGCATGGGGAACACAGCCAACTTGACACCAAAGGCAATTAACAATCCTGCATATAGTAAAAGTTCTAAATTTAGTGGGTAATCTTTCAATCCCAACCGTGCTAAGTCAAAAGTGATATTACCCCCACCGTAGAGCGCCATTGCCAATGCTGCTACTAAAATAAATATAGAAGCTGCCGCCGTATATATCAAGAATTTTGTAGCAGCGTAGCGACGCTTTTGTCCACCCCAAATGGAAATCAGCAGGTATACGGGAATTAGCTCCACTTCCCACATAATGAAAAACAGCAGCAGGTCTTTGGCGACAAATACCCCAATCTGGGCTGAGTAGAGCACTAGCATTAGGAAATAGAAAAGACGAGGCCTGCGGTCAACTTGCCAAGCCGAAAAAATTGACAGTGTTGTTACCAGTCCGGCTAGAAGTACAAAGGGAACTGATAAACCATCCACAGCAACCGCCCAACTTAGGCCTAACTGAGGCATCCAGGCATAATTTTCTTCTAGTTGAAATACAGCACTGCTGGCATCATAATGCCGCCAAAAGGCGTAGCACATCAAGATTAAATCGGTAACTCCCACTCCTAGCGCATACCATCGTATCCACTTGCCGTCTTTATCGGAAAGAACAGGGATCACCAGAGCAGCAATGAATGGTAACAAGACAATCACACTCAGCCAGGGAAATTCATCTGTCATCGGATATCTAATGAATAATACTTACTTAGTTTAATTATCATCTCATATTATTAAACTTTTTAATAATATCTTAATAACTATGGGTGGCATAATAAAATTACTATCCTTACTCACAGGCAGGACTAACCCCCAAACCATAGGATGGTTTATGCAAAGATTCCCTGGAAATAGTCATTTACTAAGTATTTACACTAAGATAAGTGTGTCATCACTTGATACTAATCGATAGTGTTGAAAGTGAAATCATGGTAATGTGAAATAGGCGTTCTGCTTTAGCAGCAGCGCTTGCGCTATCGCTGATCTGGCAAGGAATCATCCTTTTAAATATAGTAGAGTTCTATAAAAATTGTTAGCTAAGAAAATTCTCAAAAGCTTAAATGCTGAATAGTCGATCGCTTCTGGGTGACTTTGACTTGAGCCTCTAGGGTGCATTAGGTATGGAATTAGCTGAAATTTCAGCCGGTAATTATCTGAATATTTATGATAAACTTTTCAAAAAAGCTTTAACCGGTTCAAAATTTTCTCACTCATAAATAAAAATGTCGTTCGGTGTCAAATTATGCGATATACACTACTATCAAAGATTACAATAAATATTTTTTTATTAATCACCATTATTAACACATATTTCTTACTGAGAATTAAACCGGCAAATCCTGCACAGAATGTTATTTTGCGTTATGGTATTCTAGAAGAATCAATATCAGTTGAAGACTTGCAAACAATTGCCGCAACAGGAATAGTACCTCAGCAATATCAAGTTTATACGAATAAATTTCCCCCTGAAGATCGGCAAAAATTTTTAGAAGTACTACGTAAGAAAGTTACCGTAAATTTTGTAAATTTAAGTAGATTATTATATACTCCGGTTGGTAGTAGTATCCTCCAAGACTTCTCTAAACTCACATTCCGCAAAGATGAGGCGGGAATGCAAGCCCTGAGAACTGCGCTGGTACATGGTTCTAAAACTTCAGAAGGACTTTCTGTTATTAGCTTTATCCAAAATTACCCCAGTCAAAACCTTGTGATTAATGTGGCGGAAGTACCTGGGGTTTTTAGTAACTTTAACCTGTCCTATCAACAAAGCAACGAGTTTATACAAGCCATTACTCCCAGACTGGCTGCAAAGCCTGCAGAATTGAATTTACCCTTTGATCCTGGGGAAGCAGGAACTGGGAAAGTACAGGTGATCAACTTACCAAGATTAAAAGATCAACAACGCCAACGTCTTGTTCCTGTTGACATTTATTGGTCAGATGCAGCCGGAACTACTAAACCTGTGATCGTTTTATCACACGGTTATTCCTCTGATCGCACAGATATGCGCTACATAGCAGAACATTTAGCATCTCATGGATATGTAGTAGCAGCGCTAGAACATATTGGTAGTAATCAAGATTACCGAATAGATCCAATGCAGGGGGGTCTTGCATTGCTGATGAAACCCCAGGAATTTTTGGAGCGCCCTAAAGATATCAGTTTTATTTTAGACCAGTTGGCACAGTGGAACCAACAAGACAAACACCAGCTACAAGGTAAGTTAACAACCAAGAACGCTATGGTGATCGGTCATTCTTTTGGGGGTGGGACAGCGATGTCTATTGCAGGGGGAGAATTACAAGTAGATTCTTTAAGAGAACGCTGTGCTCAATTCCTAGATACTAGTGTTAATTTCGGGGAGGGTTTGCAGTGTGTTGCCAAAACTCTACCACAAGATCGCTACATATTACGAGACCCCCGCATTAAACAGGCGATCGCTCTTAACCCCACAACTTCCCTCATGTTTGGTGAAACTGGGTTAGGAAATATGGAAGTTCCCACCCTAATTTTAGCATCATCAGCCGATCAAGTAACCCCAGCGTTAACCGAACAAATCATTGGTTTTAGCAAAATCCCAGCACCAAAATGGCTAATTGGAATTGTGGGAGCAACTCACGGTAGTATCAAAGATCCCATTTCTACTGCACAGAGGGAGGAGAAGGGGGGTGTTGAGGTAGTTGGTGCCCAAGCTGCTGAGATTCATAGGTATATGAAAGTCATTACTTTAGCATTTGCGGCACAAATGACTCCTCAAAGGGAGCAATATAAAATCTTCCTCACCCCAGAGTACGCCCAATATGCATCTACCCAAGGATTTCCCATTCGTTTAGTGACTGAGATTCCGGCTGATGTGATGGAAGAGTTGAAACTCCCCCGCTAGCGGCGGAGTGTACACACAAACAAGCCTTTTGGTACAATGAATATTAACTATCTAACCACTTGCAGACGTTGAGTGACGATAGTAGTCCCATTAGATCTGACAATCACTGCTGACACCCAACGATGACCAGGAATAACTGGGGCCTGTCCGATTTTAAAAAGTCCCCCAGATTTGAGTCTTTCCAAATTTACAGATGTGGGATTGAGATATTTACTAAAGTGGACTGGTTCTTCTATTGCTGTTCCCAGTAGAAACTCATCGCCGAGTGGTTCTTGGACGATGGCATCGAAATAATACTTCTGTCCTACTTTTACTTGATCTGGTAAATTGATATCAATTTGGGGAGGCTGCTCACCAGAAGTAAGTAGGCTACGTTCTGATAAGATTTTTTGCTCGACTATTTTTGTGCCCTGAATCCGTTGACGAGATGTAATGGTGGTATTGAGAGCGAAATTACTGCTGTTGGTAGATGGTGAACCCACTATATTAGTTACTGTTTCGGCAACGATGGTATTGCCTTCAACTTGCCAAGATTGCAACTTTGTACTGTATCGCAAATTTGGATAACGTTTCCAGAATGCAATCAAGGATTTTTCAAGGGATTGGTAATTTAAACCATCTGTATTGCTGAAGTTGGGACTGTAAAATTGCATGACTTCTTTGATGTTACCACGGGTAGCTGCTGCATCCATTTGTGCTAACAGATTGCTCAATTCAGAGGCTGTACCGCTGGAAATGATGGTAGATGAGCTGTTGGCTGTTTGCCATTGGCGTAGCCTGTCTTTTAAGGACATCTCACCGCCTTGGACAACAGTAGACACAGGTTGTAATGGTTGTATTGTCCTAGCTTGAGCCGGTTGCCAATTACTAGTTACATTCAATAGTATTAGTGATATAGAGAACCAAATACTATGAGGAAATTTCTGTTGGTGTTTCAGTAATAAGGCAGTAATGTTAGTCATTTGGTAAGAGTTTGCTGATTTAAGTAGAGAAGGTCAGGAAATTGTTTTATCTTTAGATATGCTAGGCGCTAAACTTTAGATTGTTCATGGCAAACGCACCGATAAAATTATTAATAGCTGCTAGTGGGACTGGTGGACACTTGTTTCCAGCGATCGCACTGGCTGAGAAATTACCAGATTATGAGATTGAATGGCTGGGTGTCTCCAATCGTTTAGAAACTCAACTTGTGCCCACACAGTATCTATTGAATACTATTGCAGTTGAGGGGTTTCAGCAAGGATTTGGATTGTCTACACTCCGGATCATAGCCGGTATGGTGGCGGGGATTTTGAAGGTCAGACGCATCCTCACAGAAGGGAATTTTCAAGGTGTTTTCACCACAGGGGGTTATATAGCGGCTCCCAGCGTCATTGCGGCGCGTTCCCTGGGGTTACCTGTAGTTTTCCATGAATCTAATGCCTTACCTGGTAAAGTCAGCCGGTTTTTTGGACCTTGGTGTAGTGCGGTGGCCTTAGGGTTTGCGGTCGCTAGTCAGTATTTACCTCGCTGCAAAAATGTTTATGTGGGTACTCCCGTGCGCTCTCAATTCCTGGAACCAGGACTAGATAAATTGCTAGATTTACCTATTCCTGATGGTGCGCCTTTAATTGTAGTCTTTGGTGGCAGTCAGGGGGCGGTGGCGGTGAATCAGTTAGTGCGCCAGTCGGCTCCGTCCTGGTTTGATGCTGGTGCTTATGTGGTACATTTAACAGGGAATCAAGATCCCCAGGCGGATAGTCTCCAGCATTCGCAATATATCTCATTACCCTTTTACGACAACATGGCGGCTTTGTTAAGACGAGCCGATTTAGCCATTAGTCGCGCTGGTGCAGGCAGTTTAACAGAATTAGCAGTATGTGGAACGCCAGCGATATTAATTCCTTACCCCTTTGCTGCCGAAGACCATCAAGCATACAATGCAGAGGTATTTACCCAAGCTGGCGCGGCTTTAAGTTTTCGGCAATCGGAGTTAACAACACAGACATTACAAACTGAAGTTTTACATTTATTGCGATCGCCCCATGAATTAGCCACAATGGCAGAAAATGCCAAAGCGGTCGCAGTTCCTGATAGTGCTGACAAGTTAGCTTCTTTAGTCCGTGAAATACTTCATATGTGATTTTGTTTTATGAATGAACACAGGTGTTCACCTAAAGAAAGATACCGCAACAGTTAAAGTTTGCCAGAATTGAAATTATAGTAGCTGTTCTGGAGGTAGCCCGATGGCCAATAGTAGTGTGAGGATTGTTTCTTTGATTCCTGGTGGAACGGAAATTTTGGACGCACTGGGCCTGACTAATCACATTGTCGGGCGATCGCATGAATGCGACTACCCTCCGGAAATCAAAAATCGCCCGGTTTGTACTCAAGCACGCTGGAATTACCATCAGCAAAGCCGTAAGATTCATGATGATATCAACGACTTGTTACAATCCGCCCTAAGTATATATGAAATCAAAACCGATGTTTTAGAGAAATTACAACCCACCCACATTATTACTCAAGACCAGTGTGATTTATGTGGAGTCACCCTTGCAGATGTGGAAAAAGCCTTTGCTAGTCTTGTCCACACCTCACCTCAAATTATTTCCTTAAAACCGCATCTTCTTGAGGATGTTTGGCAAGATATTGAGCGAGTAAGTGATATCTTTGGTGTAGACTCAGTTCATGTCTTGGAAAATTTAGAAGCTCGTGTCACGATTTGTCAGCGAAAACTCCAGGGGCTTTCCTCAACAGAGTTACCCACAGTAGCCTGTATTGAGTGGACAGATCCTTTAATAATTGCTGCGAATTGGATTCCCGAATTGGTGAACTTAGCAGGAGGTCAGTCACAATTTAGCGTCAAAGGTCAGCCTTCTAGTTCTATATCCTGGGAAGCACTGTTAAAAAGCAATCCAGACATCATCATTTTTATCCCCTGTGGCTTTGATTTAAATCGGACTCGTCAAGCCGCCCAGTTATTCATTCAACGTCCAGACTGGGAAAAACTTCACGCCGCCCAGAGTGGTAGAGTTTATCTTGCTGATGGCAATGCTTTTTTCAATCGTCCCGGGCCAAGACTTGCAGATTCTTTAGAGATTTTAGCAGAAATTTTACACCCAGAAATTTTTAATTATGGCTATAAAGGAACCGCCTGGGATACGCTCTAAACGCAGCATCCGGAAGCGGTTCATATGGGTTAAGTCCAGCCGCCAAAAACAGCTAAACCGTAATATTTCCAAGGTACTGCTACTGTTTTAAATCCAGATTCAGTGAGCATTTGCAAATGTGTCTCCAAAGTAGCGAGTTGGTCTTGGCTAGAATATCCTTGCTGAGTACTACTACCAAGCCTAGCCCGTACCTCGGTTAAAGTATTTCCCTGTTGTGCTGCCCATTTTTCTCGTGCGGCCTGATAAACTTCTGTCAGTACAGGTGATTCTGGTAATATTGGGTCTGCATTGCCAAAATAACCCCCTGGGTGAAGACTCGCAGCAATGCGTTGAAATAACTTCAGCTTCATCTGATCATGGAGATGATGAATTGCCAAAGATGAGACACAGGCATCAAATTCGCTACTTATATCGAACTTTTCGGGATGATTGGCCCATTCACCAAAGTCTGCTTGTATGCCAGTCCACCGTTCTTGATATCCAGCATTGGTGATTTTCTCCCTAGCAAATTGTAACATGCGTGGTGAGTAATCTAAGGCTGTGATTTCCGCATTGGGACAGCAGTAGAAGATTTTCAGGGTTAGTTCCCCTGTACCGCAGCCTAGTTCTAAAATCCGACGAGTTGTAGTTGGAAGACACTCGGTAATTACCTCCAACATTTCATCATAGCGGGGTAAGAGTTGGCGAATACCGTTGTCAAAATCGGCAGTGTTAGCGAATACCTCTCCTGGAAATATTTGTGACATAAGAATCTCAAACTATTATTATTATTTATATTGACCCAAAATACATTAAAACAGGATGCTCTTGATTGGAGCGGGAATCTTGCTGTGGATTTTGATAAAATGGGTAAGAACTCCTAGCTTTTATGTTGCAGCTAATAATAATTGTATTTGTTGTGATTTTCGGTTCAGCGCTTTGTTCTGCTACGGAAACAGCGTTGTTTTCTGTTTCTCCCCTGAGAGTCAGACAATTAGCACAGTCCAATCATCCGGCCACCCTTGCACTGTTGGCAATTCGGGAAAATATGAATCGACCGATTGCCACAATTGTGATCATGAACAATATTTTTAATATTGTTGGCAGTATTATTACAGGTAGTATTGCTAGTCAAGTCTTGGGAGATACTTGGTTGGGAATATTTTCGGCAATACTTACTTTGTTGATTATCATGTTTGCAGAAATTATTCCCAAGACAATTGGAGAGCGCTATTGTGAACAAATCGCTATGGTGACGGCTTTACCTGTAACTGGACTGTCTTTAGTGTTCACACCTCTGGTTTGGATTATCGAAAATGTCACTGCACCCTTTTTTAAAACCAAAAAGCGACCAACCACAAATGAGGCCGAAATCAAGTTGCTGGCGAATATTGGTCAACAAGAGGGGATTATTGAAAGCGATGAAGCAGAAATGATTCAACGGGTATTTAGATTAAATGATGTCACAGCAGCAGACTTGATGACACCCAGGATTATGTTAACTTATATCCGCGGAAATCTCACTCTTGAAGCCGCAAAAAAAGACATTATTGCTTCTCAACATACCCGTATTATTGTAGTTGATGAGTCGATTGACCAGGTAATTGGATTTGCTTTAAAGCATAATTTACTCACAGCTATGGTTGAAGGTAATAACCAGGAAAAAATTGCTAATTTAGCGAGAAAAGTTCACTTTGTTCCCGAAATAATTCGAGCTGATAAACTGATGAAGAATTTCATCGCAGCGCGGGAACATCTGGCTGTGGTGGTTGATGAATATGGAGATGTGGCTGGTGTGGTAACATTGGAAGATGTACTAGAAGTGATCACCGGTGAAATTGTCGATGAGACTGATAGAACAGTTGATTTACAAGAAATTGCCCGCAAGAAGCGGGAAAAAATGTTGCAGTCTATTAATGTTAGTCATCCCAGCTAAGTTTTATAATCTGCTCTAACACAGCCTAGTAAATACTATTCGTCAATTTGACCAAGGCGACGGATGTTTAAAATGTCGCTCATTTTCTTAATTTGAGTAAACACTTGCTCTAGTTGCAAGCGATCGCGTATATCTATTCCTAAATCAATCAAAGCGGGTTGATCAATAGAAGTTTTCACCTGTGCATGACGCACATTAATTCCCTGGTCACTCAACCGGGATAAAATATCCTTGAGGACCCCCACACGGTCAAGAGCTTCGATTTGCACATTTACCGGGTAAGTCTGGGGACGACTGATATGTTCAACAGCACAGTTCCAACTGACGGGTACTAAGCGCTCAAACTCCACACTTTCGAGATTACTACACCCCTGACGATGGATAGAAATTCCTCTACCCCGTGTGACCACACCAATAATTGCTTCACCGGGAAGGGGAGTACAACAACCAGCTAGATGATATACCAATCCCTCTACGCCAATAATGGGTGAATCACAAGGACGGGTATTCAGGGGAGGGGTATCGCGGACAATTTTTGATGTTGTTGGTATTTCTTTACCGGGAAATAAAGAAACAACGTTAGCAGGTTGTTGTTCTTTAGCTACTTCTCGCCAGCGATTGAGAACTAAGTTGAGGGTAGTTTCACCGTAACCCAGACCTGCTAGTAAATCTTCGACGCTGTGATAATTACACTTTTCGGCCACAGTTTGCATGGCTTGTGATTTGAGCAAGTTATCAAAACCTGTTTTACCTAGTTCCTTTTCCAATAATTCCCGTCCCCGATCCAGATTTTCATCGCGGCGCGATCGCTTGTACCATTGTTTAATGCGATACTTCGCTGCCGAAGTTCTCGCAAAATTCAACCAATCCAAACTAGGATGGCTGTTCTTCTGGGTAATAATTTCTACAATAGCGCCATTTTGCAAAGGAGTTGACAAAGGTACCATGCGGCCATTTACCCTGGCTCCGGCACAGTGGTTACCGACTTCGGTATGAATATGATAAGCAAAATCTATACAGGTTGCACCAGGACTTAAAGGTATAACATCCCCCTTAGGGGTGAAGACATAGACATCATCTCCAAATAAATTATCTTTGACGCTATCAAGATATTCTTGAGCGTCATTGAGATCACTTTGCCATTCCAGCAGATGTCTTAACCAAGTAAACTTTTCATCAGCGCTGGTGAGTTGGCTAGTAGAACCACCTGTTTCCTTGTACTTCCAATGGGCAGCAATCCCATATTCAGCCACATGATGCATTTCCACAGTGCGAATTTGGATTTCCAAAGGGCGGCCAGTCAGCCCAATCACTCCAGTATGCAACGACTGGTAATGGTTAGGCTTGGGCAAGCCGATGTAATCTTTAAATCGAGAGGGAATAGGGCGAAAAGTATCATGAACCACTGCCAAAGCCCGGTAACATTCCTCATTAGTCTGGACAATAATCCGCAGGGCGGCCAAATCATAAATTTCATGAAATTCTTTTTGCTGCCTTTGCATTTTTTGATAAATGCTATAAAGGTGCTTAGGACGACCACTGATATCCTGACATTTAATACCCGCTTGCTGCAAACGCTCCCGCAGTATCTCTGTAGCTTTAGCCAATTTTTCTTCCCGCGCCGTCCGTTTTTCGGAAACATGATCCTGCATTTGCCGAAAGGCTTCCGGTTCCAGGTATTTAAAGGACAAATCTTCAAGTTCCCACTTGATGTGCCACATCCCCAGGCGATTTGCTAAGGGGGCAAAAATATCTCTGGTTTCCTGGGCGGTGCGCAGACGACTAGACTCTGACATATATTGTAAAGTTCGCATATTATGCAAACGGTCTGCCAGTTTCACCACAATTACCCGAATATCCTTAGCCATAGCTACAAACATCCGCCGGAAGTTTTCCGCTTGGCTTTCGGTTTTGCTGTTGAAATTTATTTTAGAAAGCTTGGTGACACCTTCTACTAATTGGCGTACTTCTGCTCCAAAGTGTTTTTCTATGTCTTCACTTGTGACATCTGTATCCTCCACTACATCATGAAGAAATCCAGCTGCTATCATGGCAGCACTGCCACCTAAATCTCGCAGTAATCCGGCTACGGCTACGGGGTGACTAATATATAGTTCTCCCGATTTGCGGTATTGACCCTCATGCAGTTGATAGGCAAATTCAAAGGCCTTACCAATTAAAACTTCATCACTATACTTTTGCTGTTCTTCTGGATCACCCCTATATGCTGATGACTCTCGTAAACATTTGTGAAGCCATTCCGGAAGGGCGAGTGTAGTTGTGGAATTTACAAGTGTGCTGCTCATACAATTAGGGATTAAACGTAATCAGTAGATAAGTGAGAGATGAAGATTATGGGTAGCAGGAAGGGTGGAAAATCCTATCTGCTACAGTTAAGAAGAAAAATGAGGATAATTTTCTAGTTGCCTGTGGTAATTATCCATACAGCAATGATAAATCTATATTATGGCAAAACCTCAAAGCTGGAGTTGAGGCACTGCGGTTTGTCATCAGAAGTTGAGAAAGTTTATTTTAAAAGATAATTTATTGAAACTAATACTATCTTAACTAGCACTGAATGTCTCTAAATCTTGAGAAATATCACAGACTCGCAACTTTACTCGAGCAAATACGCTCTGATACCTGTGTCACCCCAGTCAATCCACCTGAACTGCGAAAGGGTGTGGCTTTGTTGCAGCAGGTGTTTCGCCTGGAGATTGTACCTTTACCTGATGCGGGTTACCGGGTACAGTCATATCAGACTGAGATCAGTAAGCAGTTGCGCTTGTTGGAAATTGATATCATGTTCCTCCAAGGAGCACGGCAAGCATCCACGACTAATGAGAGGCTCAAGTTGATTCGCGATCGCTTGCAGACTCTCATCCAATACTGTGAGGCTATTGTGCAACCACCACCAGAGGCGCAAACATAACAATTCTTTACCTTTTGCTCTACTCCTGACATGATCTCATATTTGTGGGACAATTGACAGTTATTTTTGTAACTATTTCCCCAAACAGGAATTTCAGAGGTCAAAGGTATAGCGGTGAGTGTCAAAAACATCTTCCTAACAGAAATTACATGAGTGAAGCTTTATTGACCATTGAAAATCTCCGTGTGGCTTATCCTCAAAGTAATGAGGAGGTAGTAAATTGGGCGGTTGATGATGTATCTTTCACCTTACAAGCAGGGGAAAGAATGGGTTTGGTGGGTGAGTCGGGGTGTGGTAAATCGACTCTGGGAAGGGCTGCAATGGGGTTGTTACCCCCTGATAGTAACATTCAGGGGCGGGTAAGGTTTCAGGGTAAATCAGTGTTTGATTTAATGGGTGAGGAGTTGCGTAAATTTCGGGGTGAGTCTTTGGCTTTGATTTTTCAAGATCCCATGACACGCCTTGACCCATTGATGACCATTGGTGACCATTGCATGGAAACCCTACAAGCCCATTTACCAAAATTATCACCTAGGGAAGCTAAAGCACAAGCGATCGCCACTTTAGAAAAAGTGAACATTCCTGCAATCCGTTGGTATCAGTACCCTCATGAGTTTAGCGGCGGAATGCGTCAACGGGTAGCCATTGCTTTGGCTTTACTGCTCAATCCCAAGTTGATTATCGCTGATGAACCCACCACTAGTTTAGATGTCACCGTCTCGGCGCAAATCTTACAAGAATTAAGCCGTCTATGCAGTGAAGAAAATATGGCCTTGTTGCTAATTTCTCACGATTTGGCTATGGTGGGGGAGTATTGCCATCGCCTGGGTGTGATGTATCAAGGGAAGATGGTAGAAATGGGGGCGACAGAAACTGTATTGAGACAACCCCAACATGAATACACGCGATCGCTATTACAAGCAGCTTTACATATTCAAAGTATAGATGTAAAACCTATGCCCTCTGTACCAGGAAATGGGGAAGCTTCACCATCACCAATCTTGCAGATTACACAACTAAAGCAGCACTACACTATAGAACCGAATTTTATCCAAAGATTATTGAATAAACCAAGGGAAACAATTAAAGCCGTAGATGAGGTTAACTTAAAACTCTATCCCGGGGAGATTTTCGGTTTAGTTGGGGAATCAGGTTGTGGCAAAAGTACACTGTCCAGGACAATATTACAGCTGATTCGTCCCACCGCGGGGAAAGTGGAATTTTTGGGACAGGATTTAATGAGTTTATCGCCCCAGGAAATCCGGGTTTCACGGCGACAAATGCAGATGATTTTTCAAGACCCCCATGCTTGTCTTAATCCTGTAATGACAGTGGGACAAAGTATAGCTGACCCCTTATTTATCCATCAGCTAGCTGATGCACAAAAAGCAAAATCAGAAGTTTTATGGATGCTGGAAAGGGTGGGATTAACACCAGCAGAAGTTTATTATCAACGTTATCCCTCGGATTTATCCGGGGGACAACAGCAACGAGTCGCCATTGCTCGCGCTCTAATTACCCGTCCCCAACTATTAATCTGTGATGAGCCTGTGAGTATGTTAGATGCTAGTGTACAGTCCCAAGTGCTGGATTTGATGTTAGAATTAAAGGCAGAATTTGAATTAACTTATTTGTTTATTACTCATGATTTGTGGTTGGCACGGTTTTTGTGCGATCGCATTGCCGTTATGCATAATGGTAAAATTGTAGAAATGGGTAGTACAAAGGAAATATTTACCAATCCTCAACATCCCTACACTCAAACCTTACTAGCATCCGCTCCCTTGTTAGCTCGTTCTTAGAGGTTGTTTGATAAGTTTTCACCAGGTAATTTTTATCTTAGGGAACACCGGAACACACCGAACACACCCAACACACCCAACACACAAAAAACAATCAAATCCAGTCACCTTTCCCTTTATAAGGGAAAGGTGAGGGAGGGGTCAAATAATATTCGATACACTAATCATGACTTGACAAACATCCTCTAAAAGTAACCATGACCATCCGCCATGCGAATATCAATGATTTACCCGCAATAGTAGCAATTTATAATGCAGCAATTCCCAGTCGCACAGCAACGGCTGATTTAGAACCAGTTTCTGTGGAAAGTCGCCTAACTTGGTTTCGAGGGCGATGTTTACAAAGACCAATTTGGGTGATAGAAGTAGAAGGGATAGTTGTAGGATGGCTAAGTTTTAAATCATTTTATGGGCGGCCAGCTTATGATTCCACAGCCGAAATTAGTATTTATCTTTACCCTGCTGTGCATAGATGTGGCTTAGGGGGGAAACTCCTAGACCAAGCAGTTAAGGAAAGTCCGAACTTAGGAATAAAAACACTTTTAGGTTTTATTTTCGCCCATAATCAGCCGAGTTTAAACCTGTTTGGTAAATTCGGGTTTAAACAATGGGGATATTTGCCGCAAGTTGCAGAACTTGACGGCATAGAAAGGGATTTAATAATTATGGGACTACGAATTTAAGTAGTTTACCTTTTCTGCAACATCCGGCGCTGGCGAGGTTTATCAGACTGGGGTTTGTGTAGTGGTAGTATATCCGCTTCACTACTTTCGCGGGCTACCCGAATCAGCAAGGCAGCACCTACTAGGCTGGAAATGATAGAATTACCACCATAGCTAAACATGGGTAGGGGTAAGCCTGTGGTGGGTAAGGCACCTGTGGCTACGCCAATATGTAGTAATGATTGTCCGACAATTACAGTTGTAATGCCAATGGCTACTAGTCGGTTGATGATATTCTTGGACTTTAATGCTACGATTAATCCTAGGGTGGCGAATAAACCTAAGAGAAGCAACAGTAAAATACTGCCAAGAAAGCCAAATTCTTCAGCAAAGATCGAGAAAATAAAATCAGTGTCCTGAATAGGTAAATAAAATAGCTTTTGCTGAGAGAGTCCAAACCCCACCCCCGATGTTTGACCAGAACCTATTGCTAGCAGACTTTGTACTAGTTGGTAGCCATCACCTGTAGCATCAGCCCAAGGGTTGAGGAATGACATCACACGGCGGCGCTGGTACTCTTTGATGCTGATACTTATCAGGGCTAATAGTACTCCACCGACTGCTGTACCGGCCAAATACTTGTAACTGACTCCCCCTGCTAAAGCAATGAGCCAAATAGTCATACCACAAAGTGCAGCTGTACTTAAGTTAGGCTGGGCTAGGATACCTAAAAGCACTAGACAAAACACAGCTAACCAACTTAAGCGTATTGACCAACTCAACTTTTCCCACTGTCCAAACAGTCGCGCACTTTGCAGCACTAAGAAGGGTTTAATTAATTCTGATGGTTGTAGGGGAATGGGCCCGATGGCTATCCACCGCGCTGCATCAAAGGCTTTTTTCCCGACTCCTGGTATTAATGTCCCGAAGATTAACAGCAGAAACAGGGCTATAAACCAATGAGAATTTCCCAACATTCTGCGGATGGGAAGATTGACAATGATGTTAAATCCCATCAGGGCAAAGAAAACCCAGGCTAATTGACGCTTAAAATAGTACAGTCCATCTCCCAGACGCATTTCAGCTACGGGATAGGAGGCTGAAAACAGCACGATTAATCCCACAAACAGCCAGATAAATGTGACCCAGCGCAGCAACCTGGCTTCTAAGGCCCAGGTGGAGACAGAATTATCAAAAATGGGAATCAGGAAACGTAGATTCACGATGAGGTAAATTAAAAGTTAGAGTTTGTGAAATTATAGACAAATCTACAAAGTCACTTTACCAGGGGTAAACCTGATTGGAGTTACTCCTAACCCCTCTATCCCGTCTGCAAAAGCGTTCAGGACTGCTTTTCTTAATATGTTGTACGCCCCATTTAA
>NZ_JANQDF010000152.1:0-5238 GCF_029891675.1 Anabaenopsis tanganyikae CS-531 | reverse complement strand
TTAGGGTTTTGGTTAGTTTCAGGTAGATTAATAATTATGGTTCCTGTAGGTTGTTGATAACCTGTGATTACGCCGGATTTGTACCAACGCCACGCAGTTCTATAACTTATCCCTACCTTTTTTGCATAATCAGATAGTTTCATTCATTTAATGATCGTACATTCATAATATTATACTACAAATGTACATAAATGACTATAAATTCATTAAATTATTGAAGACCTAATTAAACAAGGAAAAACTGCCCAAAGTAGGGTGGATTTGGCAAATAAACTACAGGTTAATCTTCAATATGTAAATAAATGGATGGCTTTAGCGGATTTAGCGCGTATTCCTGGTATAGGAGTGCAATATTGCGGTTTATTGCTCCATTCCGGTATTGGTTCTGTAGCACAACTGGCTCAAACACCCACCTACAGGTTACACCAACAAATTATGCGTCTGCAAGTCTCAACAATGCAACGCCGAGATTTGTGTCCAGCTATTGATGTGGTAGAACAGTGGAGTCAACAAGCAAAAATAGTGCTGAGTTCTCAGGAGTGATGTATTATTCCTTGGCCAACACGCCATTGAGAAAAATGTCGGCTAATCCTTCGGCCATTTGCTGCATTTCCTGGGGGGAAGCATCGGGAGCTATAACAGTATTGTTAGAGAAACCGGCGATCGCAAACATTCCTAAAAAAACCTTAGCCACCAGTTTAGCATCGGTTTGGCGATAAATCCCCTTATCCATGGCAGTTTGAAAGAAAGCTTCAGCCACACCGGTCATTTTATCAATGACTTCTTCTTGAATGCGATCGCGCAAATCTGGATGAAACTGGACTTCCATAAAACAGACCCTCATCATATCTACATTTTTGTGTAGATTCCACATCCGGCGGCGCATCACTTGTGCAATAGCCTTATAACTACCCATTTCACTCAATTCTGTGAGCAAATCTGTTAGAATATCCACCCACCCACTAGTAGCTACTTCCACTAAAATGGATTTTTTATTAGGAAAATGACGAAACAGAGTACCCTCAGCAACCCCAGCTGCTTGTGCTAAGTCACGGGTGGTAGTACCATCAAATCCCTGAGAAGCAAACAACTTCTGTGCGGACTCTAAAATGCGGGTACGTGTTTGTGCTTCTGAAGGCGGAGGTGAATTAAAAACTCGCATAATAACTTATGGTGTGATCTTCCGAAGGCGGTTTGTATCATTATTCTCTAATATCAGGTACCAAAAACACAGAAACTTAAATACAAGGTTAACGCCCTGTTTGTTACTTAGCACATTTCTTAGATAATAGAACTTTAATTTTATTGTCGCTTATGAATCAGCCCCCTCGTTCAATTTTGGCTTGGTCATTGCGTCGGCTCTCGACCATTTTGATGGTACTCCTAATTTTATGGTGTGGGTTACTGCCAAACACAGCTCTAGCTGACACTCAAACGGCAAATCCTCTGCAAAGAATCCTGCAACTTCGTCAAAAACCACCACACAAGAGTTCAATTCAACCTTATTTAGATCGGGTAATTGAGCAACTAACAGAGTTTCGCCTGGATAATGGGATGAAATTCATTGTCTTAGAAAGACATCAAGCGCCTGTAGTTTCTTTTGTTACTTATGCTGATGTGGGGGGTGTGGATGAGCCAGATGGTAAAACTGGTGTAGCACACTTTTTAGAACATTTAGCATTTAAAGGTACTAGGCGTATTGGTACAAAAGACTACGAGGCAGAAAACCTATTACTAGACCGCCTAGAACAGTTAGATGCCCAAATTAGAAGCGCAAAAGCCAATGGTAAACAAGATGATATCACTCAATTGCAAACTGAATTTAAGCAAATACAGTCCCAAGCAGACCAGCTAGTCAAACAAAACGAATTAGGTCAAATTGTCAACCAAGCGGGGGGTGTAGGTTTAAATGCTACTACTTCTGCCGAAGCTACTAAATACTTTTACAGCTTTCCTTCTAATAAGTTGAAACTGTGGATGTCACTCGAATCAGAGCGATTCTTAGAACCTGTACTACGTCGGGAGTTTTACAAAGAAAAAGATGTAATTTTGGAAGAACGCCGGATGCGGGTAGATAATTCGCCTATCGGTACAATGGTGGAAAACTTTATGGATACTGCTTTCACAGTCCATCCCTACCGGCGACCGGTGATTGGTTATGAAGAGGATATCCGGAATCTGACACCCGAAGATGTACAAAACTTCTTTAACGCTCACTATGTACCGAGTAATTTAACCATTGCCATTGTCGGAGATGTCGATGCGGCCCAAGTGAAAAGACTGGCAAAAATTTACTTTGGCCGCTATCAAGCCAAACCAAAAGCAGCAGCAAAGATTCCACCCGAACCACCGCAAACACAAACACGAGAATTTACTTTAGAGTTACCCTCCCAACCTTGGTATTTAGAAGGCTATCACCGACCATCAGTTAGCCATCCCGATGATGCAGTTTATGAAATTATCGCAGGTTTATTAAGTAATGGGCGTACATCTCGTTTGTATAAATCTTTGGTAGAACAGCAGCAACTGGCCTTAAATGCTGCGGGTTTTAGTGGCTTTCCTGGTGATAAGTACCCAAATCTAATGTTATTTTATGCTCTCACTGCTCCCGGTCACACTGTGGATGAGGTGGCCTTAGCTTTGCGACAGGAAATTGACAAATTGAAAGCTCAACCTGTGACGGCGGCTGAGTTGCTACGGGTGAAAACTCAAGCACGGGCGAGTTTGTTACGTAGTCTTAATTCCAATATGGGTATGGCCCAGCAGTTATTAGAAGCGGAGGTAAAAACTGGTTCCTGGCGCAATTTGTTTGAGCAGTTAGATGCAATTTCGGCGGTGACACCTGCGGATATTCAACGGGTAGCTCAGGCAAGTTTTACATCACAAAACCGCACAATTGGTAAGTTGTTGTCACAACAAGGTTAACACAATGAAGCACACACAGGCTC
Organism: Anabaenopsis tanganyikae CS-531; assembly: GCF_029891675.1. NCBI lineage: Bacteria > Bacillati > Cyanobacteriota > Cyanophyceae > Nostocales > Nodulariaceae > Anabaenopsis > Anabaenopsis tanganyikae. Next base: position 2,290 of record NZ_JANQDF010000152.1, on the reverse strand, counting down.
AGGAGACGAAGAATGGGATTGAGAATTTTCAATGTTAAATTTAGGTTTGGCAAGAGTAGGAGTCTATTTTATGGTTTGATTCTGGTTGTTGCCTGTTTGTTGATCAGTTTTAACTTTTCTTGGGCGGCGACGGCGGCGGCTAAACACTATACTGAGTTAGCTCTGCCACCATTGCCTGAGATTAAGTTACCGAAAAATGAGCGGTTTGTGCTGGATAACGGTTTGGTTGTGTATTTAATGGAGGATCATGATTTACCGTTGGTAAATGGTACCGCTTTGATCCGGACTGGAAGTCGCCTAGAACCGGCTGATAAAATCGGGTTGGCTGGTTTTACTGGTGCGGTGATGCGGACTGGGGGAACTCAGAAGCATTCGGCTGATCAGCTCAATGAGATTTTAGAACAACGTGCTGCTACTGTGGAAACTGGTATTAGTGAAGCTTCAGGTAGTGCTAGTTTTCAGTCTCTCGCCGAAGATTTAGAAACGGTGTTTGATTTGTTTGCGGAGGTATTGAGAGAACCTGTATTTGCCCAAAAACAGTTAGATTTAGCTAAAACCCAGGCTAGGGGTGGTATTGCTCGCCGTAATGATAATCCAGATGGTATTGCTAGACGAGAATTTCAGAAATTAATTTATGGCAATGATAGCCCCTATGCTCGCACTATGGAGTATGCCACCCTAGATAATATTTCCCGTGAGGATTTACTACGGTTTTACCAGCAATATTTTCATCCCAATAATATGATTTTAGGGATTGTAGGGGATTTTGAACCGCAGAAAATGCGATCGCTCATTCAAGCTAAGTTTGGCGATTGGGAACCCCATCCCGAAATTACTCCACCCCAGTTATCCGAGGTAACCCCAGCTAATACCGGTGGGATATTTTTTGTGGACCAACCACAACTAACTCAGAGTAGTGTGCTAATTGGACATCTGGGTGGTCAGTTAGATAATCCCGATTATGCTGCACTGGATGTATTGAATGGGGTATTAAATGGGTTTGGTGGACGTTTATTAAATGAGGTGCGATCGCGCCAAGGTTTAGCTTACTCTGTATATGCCTACTGGAGTCCGCGCTTCGATTACCCAGGAATGTTTATTGCAGGTGGACAAACCCGGTCAGATGCTACTGTGCAATTTGTCCAATCCGTACAAGCCGAAATCAAGCGTCTGCAAGCACAACCTGTGACAGCGCAGGAACTAGCTTATGCTAAAGAGTCTACTCTCAACTCCTTTGTATTCAACTTTGAAGACCCTGCTCAAACCTTATCACGGTTAATGCGATACGAATATTACGGCTATCCGGCTGATTTCTTATTTAGGTATCAAAAAGCTGTAGCCGCCACAACTGAAGCTGATGTGCAACGAGTAGCACAAAAATACCTCAAACCCGAAAAAATGGTAACTCTGGTAGTAGGGAACCAGACAGCCATTCAACCGCCATTGACGCAACTAGCAGCAACGGTAACCCCCATAGACGTGACAATTCTCATGTCCCAATCACAGGCGCAGAATTAAAAGTTCGCTGGAGACGCGAGACGTCGCGTCTCTAATCCCTAATAAACAACTCAAGATGTAAAACTGTTAACTGGGCAAAACATCCGTTTTTCAGACGTAACTACTTGATTTTTGTCTAGAAAATTCACAAAGTTTCTTGACTTTTACCAATGAAATTGTCAAATATAAGAAAGAAATTATAATTTTGAGTATAGTTCTGTCAAAAGCCTACTAAGTCTCACCGGAAGTATTTAGGGAGTTAATCACATGGCAAGGATAACAATTGAGGATTTGTCTCCTCTTAGGGTTCAACAGATTCTGAATGAAATCACAGATGGGGAAATGAACAGGGTGGAGGGAAGTCAAGGAAGCGATATCAATGAACAGTCTTTAGCTCATAATCTAGATCAAAATCTAGATAATCTTCTTTTTAGCTTAAGAACCCAAATGGGTGTGGTGATTGTTGGTGCTAGAACTATATTCAATGAAGGATTCAATTCTTTGTAAGCAATTTCTCTAATTAAATATTTAAAATAATGCTTGATTTTGAGGTAAATTAACTTCAAGATCGCTAAATTAACCTATAAATTAATTTATAGAAATAAATATCATCTGACATCTTCTTAGAGGATGTTTGGACAGTCATGATTACTGTATCGAATATTATTTGACCCCACCCCCTTCCTTACAAGGGTAGGTTTTTAATATGATCTGTGAAGGCAAGACTACCGAAGACAAGGAAGGAAAGTGGACAAGGAAGATTTTATACGGACAATGGTCTTTTAATGGGCTA
>NZ_JANQDF010000151.1:0-5324 GCF_029891675.1 Anabaenopsis tanganyikae CS-531 | reverse complement strand
AATCAAGCATAATTTGCTGTCTAATTATTTAATACAGCAACTCAAACGCCCAAGTATTCCTATGTGCTTGGTTTAATTGAAATTGTCCCGTGGCGCGGCTCCCTCCGCTCCCTATTTGTGCCAGTTGCGTAAGTCCTGTTAAATAACAATAATAAACTTTTGCGATTACCAGCTTGGTCTCCCATTGCCGCAGTCATGGTTTTAGGTGTAGGACTTATACCACTGACTTGGAACTTTGTCAATAATAGGCAAAATCAAACACAGATAGCGAAAACTGCTGTAAAACCGTCTGTGGATGTTCCCACACAGCAACCCGAAGTTACGCCCGCGGGTAATTTAACCTCTCCACAAACCTTAGCCTCGAACTCTCAAGTTACCACTGGCACATTCCCAGAACCGCCCCTAAAGCCATCTAATTCTAGCATCCTGACTAATCCCTCTTCATCCCTACCATCTGGGCCGGATCCAGTGTTTCTATCTCAGCCGTTCGCGCAGCGTAGCCTCTCTTCTGGATATACATTACCCAGTATCTCATCAGTTCCCTTGTCTGTTTCCACTAATCCCCAGCCAAATCAGAGTTCTTCGCCATCTTCAGCAGTCAATCTACAGCAAAGGGAAAACACAATCAATGGCTCTGCAAATATTGCTACTCCATCAAATAATAATAATTCATTAGTTGGTAGGTCAACGAGTCAACCGGTAACTCCCAAATCGGAAACTTTGGCCGCCGGTAGTCAGTTATTTGATATCCCTCAAGTAGCAGAAGCTCGAGAAATATTTACAAAGCGCTGGCAGCCACCTAGTGGATTTACACAAACACTAGAGTACAGTTTAATGGTTAATGATAATGGTAGCATTGACAAGATTTATCCCATCAATCAGGCTGCAAGAATATTCATTGAGGATGCGGGGATGCCTGAAATTGGTAAACCCTTTGTTTCTGCCAATAAAAAGGGAGAAATTATCAGAATTCGAGTCCTTCTCAGCCCTGATGGCAAAGTCCAAACATTTGCAGAAAATGAATAATAAATAAGCAGATAGCCGAGTTCTGGAAGAACTCGGCTATCTGATAGAGGTTTTCTGATGACAAGTTATTAAGAGTTTTTTGGAGGTTTTAATTTTTGTTTTTTACGCCGCCGTTGACTAGTAGATACAGCCTGTTCCACTGGATACCCCGCAATAGGTATTACCTGATATTTCCGCTCTTCTTCTAACTTTTTCAGTTCAGTGTAATCAACCCAATGGATGCAATCAACTGGACAAGTATCAATTGCCTCCTGAATGACTTCCTCTGAATCAGCATCTTGACGAATCACGCGCGATCGCCCATAATCCGCTTCAATGTAGAAGGTGTTACGGGCCACATGAGCGCAGTGTAAGCAGCCAATGCAGGTGATCTCGTCTACGTAAACACCCTTTTGACGCTGAACACCACCCAATTCCGGCTCTAAACCAGAGCGTTCTGGCTCATCCCGTAAGAAACCGCCTAACTCTGGTTCTGCACCGGAACGGTTGTTTTCTTCTTCTGACGGCGACGGCAGAAAATCAGCCATTACGCACTCCAGCGTTGTACTACTAAGCGAATTGAGCCATCTGGATTTTTTTGTTGTTCTGCCACTTCAAAGCCTACACGAGCTGTTTCTTTCACCACTGTTTGGTAAGCATAGCGTTGGGTTACTTGGCGCAAGAACCCATCCACAGATAAGCCTTGTTGCCAATATTGCAAGTCAGCCACCAATTCATATTCTTTGCCATTCCATCTAAAGCCGATGTCATAGCCATTTTCCTGCTCAATAGTGACTTCCGCAGGATGGGTTTGACCGCGATAGCCACGGACTTCCCGTGGTCCGGGTTTCCAGTCTATGCCCAATTCAGTGAGTGCATCTTTTAAAGAGTCCAGGTTACGGATTTGAGTCTTAATTTGGCTAAAATGTGACATGGCAGTGATTAATAAATGAGACTAAACTGTGAGGAAAAACTTACCAATCGCTGTATGTGGCTTGGGTATTAGCCACGGAGGATTGTTGCAACTGAGTAGCAAAAAATTCTGAGGTTGGCTCATGACTAAGTACTTGTCCTAGCTGTGCTTCTATTGCTGCTGTGACCTCAGCGCATGAATTGCCCATAATGCCAGTGACTTTTTCTTGTACTCGACCGTCTGGATAGATGATGAACTCTAATGTCTCCATACTTTTGGCCAACCATGATACGACTTTTGAACTTGACCGCCTGAGCAGCCGGCTAAAAATATAGCCCTGGGAACATTGTTTTAGATACAAACTTGGCATTTGCTAACTAATGTTCCATCTCTCAAAATATATATCTCAGAATCTTTACAAAATTTATTATTATTATAAGCACATACATCACTTATTAGTTAGTTTCTCTTAACCTCACTAATTAGTCAAGCTCACGATTCCTGTGAAAAAATGGGTAATAAAAACCCTGAAATCAAGCTATAGCAGTAGTTTAGCCCCTTTTATGCTTCACAAAAATATACTTTTTATTGAAAAAGTTTATCAGTACCATTGAATATATATTATTCTGTCCATAGATAACTTCAATGTGTGTGCTTTTACCCAGTGGCATTATTTAATATCTGCGCTCTGGGATACAATGTGATCATGTAATAGTACATATGTATTAAACGCTCTAGTTGCTGCTTTTTAGCAAAGCTAATAATAACAAATACCTATTAAATATTTTGGCACAGAGGTAAGTTAAATAATAAACATCCCTGTCTTGGGATCCAAGGTCAAATCAGCAAAATATTCTCGTAAAAAAAGCATTATTCAGCTAACCAAACCAGGATAATGGAGCATAATTAACCTTTATAGCCATCAGCTAACACGGTAAATTCACTATGAATACACAACTAACCAACCTACCTATCCGCGTCGGAGTTCTGGGTTTTGGTGGACTGGGACAAGCAGCCGCAAAACTCCTCTCCAGCAAAGGGGAAATGATCTTAGTCGCAGCAGGCGACCAAAAAGGCTACGCTTACTCTACAGAAGGTTTAAATACTCAACAATGTATTCAAACCTACCAATCTCAAGGTTCTGTGGGTTATTTAGAACCATTTGGGACATTAAGCAATAGCAGCATTCAAGATTTAATTGCGACAGGTCAGCCTGTAGATGGTTACTTTCTTGCCTTACCAAACCTCCCTAACGATTTTATCCCCTCAGTAGCCCAAGAGTTTATCAAATCGGGTTGGCGGGGTGTGTTAGTGGATGCTATTAAGCGTACCAGCGCAGTAGAACAACTTTTGTCAATGAAAGCAGAACTACAAGCAGCCGGAATCACTTATATGTCTGGATGTGGCGCTACACCTGGATTATTAACAGCGGCGGCGGCTTTAGCAGCCCAAAGCTACGCCGAAATTCACAAGGTAGAAATTACCTTTGGTGTCGGTATTGCTAACTGGGAAGCTTACCGGGCTACAGTTCGGGAGGACATTGGCCATATGCCTGGTTATACTGTAGAAAAGGCTAGGGCAATGACTGACGCACAAGTAGAAGCCCTACTAGATAAAACCAATGGCGTGTTGACTTTAGAGAATATGGAACACGCTGATGATGTGATGTTAGAATTTGCCGGCATTTGTTCGCGCGATCGCGTTACAGTTGGTGGTATAGTTGACACTCGCAATCCTAAAAAACCTCTGAGCACCAACGTTAAAGTTACAGGACGTACCTTTGAAGGTAAGATTTCCACCCATACCTTTACCTTAGGAGATGAAACCAGTATGGCGGCGAATGTTTGTGGTCCGGCCTTCGGTTATCTTAAAGCTGGTAAACAATTACACGATCGCGGTATTTATGGGATTTTCACCGCAGCCGAAATTATGCCCCAATTTGTGAAATAAGCTGCTAGGGGCTAGCCTCTAGCCCCTTCTGATATTTGTCCTCAGTTTGTGGGTGAAAATTCTAAGCGATACCGATAGAGGGCCACTGGATGAGAAGCCGCTCTAAAGTAATTTGGGTCTTGGGGTGAAAGATAAACAGCAGTTACTTGATCTGCGACGATGGTAGGATATAATGTAGCCAATTTATTGTAAGCTGTAGTTGATTCTACGGTATTGAAGTATGGACGCGAATCACCTTTAAATAGTTGTTGAAAAACTTCCGATGTGATAAAATTACCATCTGAGGTGGTTTCTGTAGCGCGGGCGCTAATGATAGAAACTAATTGGCGATCGCAAACTTTAGCCGTCAAGCATTCCCCACGTAAACGGGTAATTTGGCGATTAGGTGAATGTGGGTCTATTTTCACTGATAAAACAGCTTCTTCACCTAAATAAGCCTTAGCCAAATTTAAACTATTAAATTTTCTATCTGCTACTACAACTGATGATTGCTCGGCAATTTTCGGAATCAATTTTAACCCACTGCTAGGGGGTTTTTGTCTAATAAAACGCACGACAAAACTCACAGGTTGATTTAGTTGTTCGCGATTGGATTCAAATCCCGGGGTGACTATATCCGGTGCTAAAGGTGCAACCAAATCTACTAATGTACTTGTCACCTTCCATGAACCAGCCATCCAATCAGGATAAACCAAATCTCCTTGAGCAGTTTCCACAGATGTTATCTGTTCCCACTGGGGAAAATTTGCCAGGCGTTGAGACAATTCTCCTGCTGCTGCTGTACCATTGCATCCGAGTAGGCAGAAAATAACTAAGCTAAAAGTGCAAATCGCCCTGAGACTCAGCATGAATTTTATGGGATTTTGAAAGTGCTGATATTTTGATTGCTGTATAAATCAGAATGAATTAACCACGGATCTAGACACCTTAGCGGCTATGGCTATAGGGTACACAGATGTTTTTGTAGTTTAGCATTTACATCGGTGGAGGTTGCCAAACTTCCCCATATTGTTGCTGTAAACTTTGCCAAGCTTCAAGTCCAGGTTGATATTCTCCGGGTTTACCCCATTGCAAAAATAAACTTAAAGCAACTTCCTGCTTGTGCAACTTTTAAGCTAATCAAAGCGATTAAACTAGATTAACTACGGCATCCGTCAATTCTGACTCCTCAGAAAGCATGATTTCATCATGGGTCACGGTGAAGGCAGTTGCTTGCAAAGCACGCAATAAAATATTGCGTGCGCCATTTACATCACGACAAATCTGTATTCCGCAATGTGGACATTTAAAAACTTTGTTCCCACCTAATTTATAGTGAACATGACCGCAGTTACCACAGGTTTTTGATGTATATGATTCGTTGCAAAGAACGACTATTACACCTTTCCTTTGTGCAGCTTGCTTGAGATGTCGCTCAAATTTGTAATGGGAAAGAGTCAGCATTTGCCGTACAGAC
>NZ_JANQDF010000150.1:0-3721 GCF_029891675.1 Anabaenopsis tanganyikae CS-531 | reverse complement strand
ATAGATTTACATAAATGGTTAGTAGCAGCCATTAAATCTACCCTTCCTTGGTATTATCAAGTGTCTAAATGCGCCCCTCAATACGCATTAAGATATCTGTCAGATGCCTTTAAATCCTTCTTCAAAAAAAGTAAAGGCTTTGCTAAGTTTAAGAAAAAAGGGAGACAGGATTCTTTTACCTTAGATGGTGCAATAAAAATTGACTATAGAAAAATCAAAGTCCCCGTAATTGGTTGGCTGAAAACTTATGAAATTCTCCCGACTGGATATAAACCGAAATCTGTCACCATTAGTAAACAAGCCGATAAGTGGTTTATCTCTTGGAAACTGGAGGTGATAACCAATGAAACACCTAAAAAACAAGACTTTGTAGGAGTTGACTTGGGCATAAATCATCTAGCAACATTATCAACAGGAGAAGTATTTGATGGAGTAAAAAGCTATAAAAAGTATGAATCTAAATTAGCAAGAATGCAATACTTGAACCGACATAAACTCAGAGGTTCAAATAATTATAGAAAAGCCCAAATCAAAATAGCCAGATTACACCAAAAAATAGCTAATATCAGAAAAGATACATTACACAAAATCACCACCTATATCAGCAAAAACCACGCGGTTATAGGGATAGAAGATTTAAATGTATCTGGGATGTTAGCGAATGGGAAATTATCAAAAGCTATTGCCGATATGGGCTTTTATGAATTTAGAAGGCAGTTGGGATATAAAACACAACTGTATGGCAGTAAGTTAGTAATTGTGGATAGATTTTATCCCAGTAGTAAGACTTGCTCAAGTTGTGGAGAAAAGAAATCATCACTGCCATTATCTCACAGAGTGTTTAAATGTGATAGTTGTGGCTTTGAGAGTGACAGAGATTTAAACGCGGCGATTAATTTAAAAAAAGAAGCGGTCAGATTGATCGTGTTAGCCTGTGGACTAGATAGTGCCGACACTGCTAGGGTGAAATAGGAAGAAAAAGCCAATTTTTGTTAGTATTAGTTAGCTTTTTTTGGATCGGATACAGGTAAATTCTCACAGGAGGGAAGAATAGTGACTCCCAATCCCACCATCATGCAAGCTGTAGAAAAACTCGGTTACCGAGTGACTGTTGGTGATGTCTCAAGTCAGGGTGGCTTGAGTGTAGCGGAGGCGGGACAAGGTTTATTAGCCTTGGCTTCTGATGCGGGCGGACATTTACAAGTAGCAGAAACAGGCGATATTGTTTACCTGTTTCCGCGAAATTTCCGCGAAATATTACGTAATAAATACTTTCAGATGCGGTTGCAGGAATGGTGGAAAAAGGTCTGGGCAGTTCTTTTTTACCTGATTCGCATTTCTTTTGGTATTTTCTTAATTCTTTCTATTGTCCTGATCACTGTGACGATTATTATCATTGTGAATGCCGGGAGTTCAGATCGCAATGACAATGATCGAGGCCGCAGTTCTGGGGGTGGTGGGTTATTCTTTTTTCCATTCCCAGATTTATTCTGGTACTTCAGCCCCGATTATAGCACCCGCTCCCAACAACGGCATTACCAAAGACAGCAAGGAAGTAACTTGAATTTCTTTGAGGCTGTATTTTCCTTTTTATTTGGCGATGGTAATCCAAATGCTAATTTAGAACAACGGCGATGGCAAGAAATCGGGACTGTGATTGGGAATAATCATGGTGCGGTGGTAGCAGAACAAATTGCTCCCTATCTGGATGACCTTGGGGAAACTTATACACGGGAGTATGAAGATTATATGCTGCCTGTGCTGACTCGTTTTAATGGACAACCAGAGGTCAGCCCAGAAGGGCACATTGTCTATTATTTCCCAGAGCTGCAAGTTAAAGCCACTAAAACAAGCCCTGAATTAGTACCCACCCATTTAGAAGAATATCCTTGGCGTTTTAGTGCTGCAGGTGCAGGACAAATTATCCTGGCTGCAGGTTTGGGTGTACTCAATTTTGTGGCGGCTTTAATATTGGGAGGTTTAATAGCCGACGGGACAGCAGCGGCGCAATTGGGGGGATTAGTAGCTTTTGTAGAAGGGATTTATTGGCTATTGTTGGGTTATGGTGCGGGTTTCTTAGGTATCCCCTTAGTGCGTTATTTTTGGATTCAATGGCGCAATCAAAAAATTGCTGCACGCAATCGCGATCGCTTGTATCAGGCTCAACTATTAGCAAATCCAGAGGAGACTTTACAGCGAAAAATCAACTACGCACAGCAATTCGCTACAGAAAAAGTCATCAGTAGTGAAGATTTAGTTTATTCCACCGAAACCGACTTAATCGACCAAGAGCTTGAGGGCTAGCCAATAGCTAGTTATTTGCTAATAATAGATTACATATCCTCATAAATGCTAAGATAGTGGTGCAGTAACTTACTTGGTCTTAATTGGGGTCAGGGTTACCCCTTGGTAGTAATGTCCTAAAATTTGCAGGTGGTTGGCTCCTTGTCGAGCCAGATTATAGGCTCCCCACTGGCTCATTCCTAAGCCATGACCAAATCCTAGACCTTGGAGGACAAAATTACCATTTGTGCCTCTAGTGATATTAAAGCGCGTGCTTCGGAGTTTGAGTGCAGTTCGCACCTCTTCCCCTCTGAGTACTCTTGTACCTTGCTCACCCACAATTTTTAAAGCTTTCACACTGCGGAAAGGTGAGAAGGCTTGTGGAATCATATCTTTGATGTTACCAATACCGGAAATTTTCGAGCTAATTTCATCGGGGGAAAAGGTTTGCACCCAGTTACAAGCGCTGATATTTTGATCGTAGTCTTGAACAGCACGCAAGTAAGCCAGGCGTTTTCCCCAAACATCTTCGACATTTTCAGTATGCCCCCCAGAACAGGCGTGAAACGCGGAGAGAATAATTTGATTGTTATGTGTTAATACTTTCCCAACTGTAGAATCAACGGCCGCGTAAATAGCAGGAGATTCCTTAGCGACTCCTTGATAAATTTGCCACCGGTCAGGAGTAGCCCCTAAGTCATAAGTGGGATGATTGCGCTGTTCCCGGCGCTTGTAAAGTGCGTAGGTGCGAGCAGCTATGGCCTGGGCTTTGAGGGCTTCCTGAGGCCATCTAGAATCCATTTCACCACCGATGACACTGTAAAGATATTCTTCTAAATCAACCCAGTTAACGACATCTAACCCTTTATCTGTAGGCAAAACCAAGGTTCTGCCACGATACCAGCGATCGCCAATATAAACAAATCCCTTATTTGTCGGCTCAATCCAAAATAAGCCAGATTGCCACCTATTGAGAGCCACACCACCGGGGATACTTTGGGCATCAAATGAACTCATAGCGGGTAATTGTCCCAGAGTCCGGCCTCTACTATCCTTGACAAGTGCAGTTGTGGAACTACCCACCTTGACTTGATTAACTCCCCTCTCAATTGCCACGCGCAGGATGATAGACGCTTGAGCCGGGGCGACTAAAACCATCCACAAAAAGATGCCTATCCACCAATGACGTACTTTAAGCTGGGAAAACAAAGAGCCTAATAACAGTTGAAATTTCATACTCATCATTTAAATCACATTTAAGCAAGTATCTATGATCTACCAGTGAAGATGAGACAGTTCTGCTAGATAAAACCTAGACAAAGCTAGACTTTACTTTCTACTTCAACGGGAGCATGGGAGCGGTTATCCCTTAGTAGACTTGCACGCCTTAGCCAGACGCGATATTTCTCTTAAGATTTACAAGAAAGACTACCGCTAT
>NZ_JANQDF010000149.1:0-30612 GCF_029891675.1 Anabaenopsis tanganyikae CS-531 | reverse complement strand
TTCTTTTTAAATCTAGGAACCCCAACCTTTTTACCTTTTCTCTTACCTTTAAGGGAATTGAAAAAGTTTTTGTAAGCAACATCTAAATGCCTAAGAGACTGTTGTAATGGCACTGAAGAAACATCAGATAGCCATTTTCTCTCTTGAGTCTTTTTAGCTTGGGTCAGCATTGCCGAGAGTTTATTGTATCTAGGCAGCTTTTCAGATTGTTTGCAGAACGCTAAAGCATCATTCCAAACAACCCTAACACAACCGTACAACCGAGCTAAATTCTGTTGCTGTTGGTTTCTTGGGTAAAATCTGTACTGATATCTAGCTTTCATGCTTTGTGCTAAAATTGGTCTGTTAAAATAGATTCTACATTTGATGTAGCCTTTCTACTTGTTGGTTAAAGGATGAGTTAATACCATTGGCATTTTTACTATTTATTGATGGTTCTTCGAGTTGATCCATGGGAGAATAAACAACCGGTTCCAAATTAATCAAAGGCTTGTTGTTCGGGTAATGAGGAATTATGCACAGGTGGATTGGGATTTACTATGGTTCAAATAAGAATAATTAACCACCGATAAACCACGGATTTTAATGTGTTGATGTTGGTTATTTTAAGCTAATATACACCTAATTTAACCTGATTAAGCTCTGGTTTGTATAAGCAATATTTCCCACCGCCTGGTATTCCCTTAAGCTCATTCTAACCATCCTGGGAGTTAGTAGATGTATCAATGGCCTCAGCACTGACTAAAATAGGATATTTCTCTGTGCGTTCTCGCCACCAAGTCAACAGAGTACTGGCGACAAAAATACTGGAATAAGACCCTATAGCAAAGCCAATAATTAATGCTAGGGCGAAGTATCTGAGTGTTTCTCCGCCAAAGACAAAGATGGCGATGACTGACAGCAAGGTTGTTAAGGTAGTATTGATTGATCTTCCTAATGTTTGGTTGACAGCATCATCCACAACCTCGACAATTGGCTGCTGGGGATTGACCTTAATAGTTTCCCGAATGCGATCATAAATCACTACTGTATCGTTGACAGAGAAACCGATAATTGTCAGCAGTGCCACAATAAACAGACTATCCACTTCTAGGTTGAGCAGTAAGCCGAAAATTGAAAAAAGCCCTGCAGTAATCAAGACATCGTGCAAAAGCGCCACAATGGCAAATAAGGCGTAGTCCAACTGGAAGCGGAAGGTCAAGTAAATAATAATGCCGATAAAAGAAACTATGAGGGCGATGATACCAGAGCGAAATAATTCTGCTCCCAAGGTAGGGCCAACAGTGTCAATTTGGTTTTGTTGCGGGTCAAAGATACCAATTTTCTCACTTAAAGCAGTTTGTAAATTGGTGCGCTGATCAACATCTAAGTCCTTGGTGCGAATTGATATGCCATTGTCTCCCACTATTTGGATGCTGCTATCGCCCAAACCCTGGGCTTGTGCTACTTCTCGGACTGTGGTTATATTTATTGGTTGATCGCAGTTACCCAGTTGTGTACAGTCACGTTCTAACTGTAAGCGCGTACCACCGATGAAATCTAAGCCGGGGCGTAGGGGCGCGCGAATTTGGGGGTTTTGCCACGAAATCGCCATTGAGATCAAACTAATCAGAATAAAGGCACTAGAAATGCTCCACCATAGCGATCGCGATTTGTTAATATTCAATTTCATTTAGCCACCTCTGGCTTATTTAATGCTGGTAGGTTAGGACAGAAAAGCTCTCGCTTATTTTTCACAGCCGGACTAGTAACTGCTAAAAACATGAGTGTGCGGCTACAAGTGATTGCGGTAAACATACTCATGGCTACACCCAAGGCTAAGGTGAGAGCAAAGCCTCTGACTAATCCGGAACCAAACCAAAACAAAGCAGCACAAGCAATCCATGTAGTGACGTTGCTGTCTAAAATACTGGAAAATGCTCGGTAAAAACCAGATTCTACAGAACGATACAAAGATTTACCCGCTCGCAATTCTTCCCGTGTACGCTCAAAGATTAGCACATTGGCATCAACTGCCATGCCAATACTGAGGATAAAACCAGCAATTCCCGGTAAAGTCAGGGTAACCCCCAACAGAGCAAAACTCGCCCATGTTAGTAGAGAGTAGATGACTAATGAGATATCGGCAATCAATCCTGGTAGGCGGTAGTAAAATACCATAAATATTAATACTAAGATTAGACCGCCAATACCAGCATAAATGCTGCTTTGAATACTGTCTTTACCCAAGGTAGCGCCTACAGTCCTTCTTTCGGCGATTTCCACGGGTACAGGTAAAGCACCGCCACGCAACTGCACGCCCAAGTCATTGGCTTCTTGGGGGGTAAATGTACCTGTAATCACTGCAGCACCGCCGGTAATTCCTGTACCAGCAAATTCTACCCCCACTACAGGAGCGCTGATTAATTCATTATCTAAAAAAATCCCAATGCTCCGCCCGGTACCGGCAAGGTTTTTAGTGAGATTGGCAAACAGTTCACCACCTTTAGTATCAAAGCGAATGGCAACATTCCAATTACTACCTTGAGTTGGTTCACCATAGGCATCTTGGAGATATTTACCGTCTAGTGGTGGTTCAGTGCTGTCAAACAATTCTCTGATGGCTTGATTATTTTTGGCTAATTCTTCTTGATTATTAATAATTGCGGCCTCATCGCCGCGGTTTCTTAACTCTTCTTGCTTGGCTCTGAGTTCAGTTCTGGATGCTTGAAAAGCAAAAAGTTGAGTTTCTGTACTAGGCTTTTGTTGTCGAAATTCTAACTGTGCTGTACCACCTAGCACTCGTTCTGCTTGCTGCGGGTCATTGACTCCTGGTAATTGTACCAGGATTTTGTCTGTGCCTACAGTTTGAATTACTGGCTCAGAAACCCCAAGACCATTAACTCGACCTTCCACAACTTTCTGAACCCCAGCCAAATCTCGTTCAGTAATTTCTCTCATCAGGAGTGCTGATTGCACCTGAATGGTTAACTGTGAACCGCCCCGTAAGTCTAACCCCAAAGGTACTGGAATTTTTACTATCACCGCAATAGCGGCCATGAGCAGCACGAAAATCAAAGCTAATAGCGATCGCTGTCTTTGCATACAATAACTCGCAACTGACAAAGGCTATAATAGCGTTCTTTGAACGAGTTTTGAATGGGTAGATGGGGGTGGTGGGGAGATGAGGTAGATTTTTCCTCATTCCCCAGTCTTGGGCTTTTAAACTCGCATAGCGACCATTTTTTCTACAGCTTCGACGATTTGTTCTGGCTGCACAATTGTTAACCGTTCCAAACTACCGTTATAGGGTGTGGGTATATCTTGGGAAGAAAGCCGCAGTACCGGCGCATCCAATTCATCAAACAAGCGGTCATTGATGGAGGCGGTTAATTCTGCACCAATACCCCCGGTTCTCATACACTCTTCCACGATAATAACTCGATGGGTTTTGCGTATGGATGCCCCAATAGTATCAAAATCCAAAGGCTTCAGTGATATTAGGTCTATTACTTCTGGATCATAACCTTGTTTTTCTAAAGTTTTCACGGCTTGCAATACATGATGGCGCATCCGTGAGTAAGTGAGTATTGTGACATCTTTGCCACGACGCACAACTTCTGCTTTATCCAGGGGTAGTAGATATTCTTCTTCTGGTAAATCTTCTTTTAAGTTGTAAAGTAGAACGTGTTCAAAGAACAACACCGGGTTATCGTCACGAATAGCCGATTTTAGTAGTCCTTTAGCGTTATAGGGTGTGGAGCAAGTAACAATTTTTAAGCCCGGAACCGCTTGGAAGTAAGCCTCTAGGCGTTGAGAATGTTCAGCCCCTAGCTGTCTACCTACACCCCCTGGACCGCGAATGACCATAGGGATTTTAAAGTTACCGCCGGAGGTGTAACGTAGCATTCCCGCGTTGTTGGATATCTGGTTAAAGGCTAGGAGCAAAAAGCCCATATTCATACCTTCTATTATGGGTCTTAACCCAGTCATAGCTGCGCCCACGGCCATACCAGTAAAACTGTTTTCGGCGATGGGAGTATCAAGAATCCTTAGTTCGCCATACTTTTTGTATAAGTCTTTAGTGACTTTGTAGGAACCGCCATAATGTCCTACATCTTCCCCAAGAACGAATACACTCGAATCACGCGCCATTTCTTCATCAATGGCTTCCCGCAGAGCGTTAAAAAATAGTGTTTCTGCCATTTAGACCTTATAGTCAGACTATTGTTTTAGAATCTTATCGTGCCACCGTAGCAAATATCGTGAGCGATCGCACTAGATTAGAGATTGATTTTTTGGGCAAAATAAATTAATTAAGTTGTATTATTTGTTATTTACTGCCTGTAATTGAGAAGTTTCTAACCGAGTCATCCATTTTTCTAAATAGACACGATTAGCAGTTTGTTCAGATGTATCTTCAGTATCCATAGAATAAGGCATTAGTCCCAAAATCGCTGCTGTGGTTACACAAAACATTGACTTTTGGAAGCTCATACAAATTTGGACTCGCAAATCATCCTCCCCTCGAAGACTGTGACGATAAATTGTGTGTAAATAATCCGGGAGATAATGACGCATATCCTGCATCAGCAAAGTGGGAGGAATACCAGAACCACCTATAGGTAAAGGGTCCGCATATAGTGCGCCATACTGAAATCGAGCTTGGTCTAGGGGAATTTGATATGCTTGGGCATTATATGACACTGTGCCATGAAAGGGAGTTCCCCGAAAGAATACTGCCTCTACATAAGGGATGGCTGTATCTGCTAGGAAGGTTAAACCCACAGATTTAGGAATGATGTCATAAACTTCCCCTCGGATTTTGACGGCATAAGTAATAGGCTTTAACGCATCTGCAACCAAACCCGCTTTAATGTGGTCTACAACTTGGGGAATGGTTTTAATTTCTTTGTGGTCGTAGCGGTCTGATAAATTCAGGAAAATATCCGCCATTACCCGCCAAAATTGGCCTAAGCCACTATAGTAAGCCGACACACGCAACATTTCCGTTAAAAAATCCGGAAATAGTTGGTTAACGCCGATGATGGGATTGTTGGGGAATTTGGCTTGAATAACTGCTTGTGCTCTTTCTTCAAACTCTGGTGTATCTAAATATGCATCTAGACCACCTCCACCGTGCCACATCATGGCTTTCATGCAATATTCGGCATATTCAAAGTTAATTCTGTCATGCCACCAATGGCGAATTAGCTTGGGCAAAGAAATTTCCCCGTTAAAGTATTTAAAAAAGGGAAAAAATACTAGAAATTGATGTTCAGCAATATAAATGAGGTTTTTTGAATAGGCATCTAAAACCACGCCGTAGCTTTTCAGTATGCCCACAACTTCCATGACATTATCTGGACTATCAGGAAGTAATGTACCTCCGGTGAGTAGTCTTTGAATATACTCAGATAAAGGATGTGAGAAAGGTTTTTTTTCCATGCTTACCATTGCCATTTCTGCAAAAGTTACAGAGATTTAGAGATGGGGTATCGGGTATCGAAAATACTCTTACCCAGTCCTTAGTTACCAGTACCCTGATCTAAAGACACCGCAGGTACTACATTTTCGCTATTAACCATAGCTGTGATTGTGGGTTCACTCCAGCGAACTAACCAAGCTGGTTGTATGCCAAAAATTACAATCAATACCGCTAGAATTACTGAAGGTATGCGATCGCTCCACAATACACGGGGCAAGTTGCTGACTTGTGGGGACAACCGCCCAAAAAAGGCGCGATTCATCAGAATTAAGAAGTAAACGGCAGTTAAGCCTGTACCAATCATAGATAACAGCGTCTGCACTGGAAAAACGGCAAAACTGCCCCGAAAAACGATAAATTCGGAAATAAACCCCACCATTCCCGGTACACCGGCGCTGGCCATCACACCCAAAACCATTAAGCTACCAATCAGGGGTAACCCTCGTTCTGGGTTAAGTAATCCTTTAATTACATTTAAATCGCGGCTTCCAGCTTTTTGATAAACAACCCCCACGAGTAAAAATAGCAGTGGGGAAATCAAACCGTGGCTGATCATTTGCATCACAGCCCCCAAGGTACTCACCGGTGTAGCCGCCGCCGCTGCTAATAGGATGTAGCCCATGTGTCCAATGGAGCTGTAGGCTACCATTTTTTTCATGTCGGTTTGGGCGATCGCACAAGAAGAGCCAAATAGGACACTGACTACAGCCCAAGTTGCCAACCATGGGGCTAAATAAGTCCAAGCTTCCGGTAACAAGTTCATGCCAAAGCGTAGTAGGCCATAGGTTCCTAACTTCAACAGCACTCCCGCCAGCAGGACAGAAATGGGTGTAGAAGCTTCAACGTGGGCATCTGGTAACCATGTGTGAAAGGGAAATAGGGGAATTTTAATCCCAAAACCCACTAGAAGGCCTCCTAGTAGTATCAGCTGTGTTACCAAAGGTAAAGTTGTGGTTTTCAAACCCAAGAGTGCAAAGCTACCAGAACCACTCAGCCAAACCATACCCAGGAAACTTGCCAAAATTAATATCCCGGAAATGGCGGTGTAAATCAGAAATTTTGTGGCAGCGTAACCCCGTCTAGCGCCTCCCCAAATGGCAATTAACAGATATAGCGGTATTAGTTCCAGTTCATAAAACAGGAAAAATAGTAGTAAATCTTGTGCCAAAAATGCTCCAATCACCCCGGCATTTAACAGTAAGATTAAGGAGTAATAAAATCTAGGACGCTGAAGGGATTCATTACTGCTGTAAATGGCAATACAAGTTAACAGTCCATTTAAAACCAGTAATGGTAAAGATAAACCATCTATTCCTAAATTATAATTCAAGCCTAAAGATTCTATCCAGGGGATAAACTCAGTAAACTGTTGATTGGCTCGGGCGGGATTGAATTTTATTGCCAGTACAACTGTCCACAAGAAGATGATAATGGCGAAGAGGAAAGCCACTTGACGGGAAAGTTTGCCACTGATGTGACCGGGCCAGAAACCGATTAAAGCCGCGGCTAATAATGGCAGTACAATTAGTACACTCAGCATAAGTATAACTATGGATGGGTAGAGGGGATGTAAAAAGTCTGTTGCCCTGTTAAAACGGTAATTTATCTAGTAGACCTAATGACCAGCTAATGAAAAAACCCAGGACGCTGATCACTACCAGGATAGTTAACATATATCCCTGGGATTGACCAGAAATGGTATATTTTAAGCCTTGTCCACCTAGAATTGTCGCAAATCCTACCAGGTTAACAAAACCATCAACTAGATAGCGATCGCTCCAATCAGAAAATTTTGATAGCAGGGCGACTAAATTAACTATCGTTAGTTTATAAATTTTATCAATGTAAAAATCATAACCCAATAGGTCTTGTACAAATCTCCAGACCAGGATTCTGGATCTTGACCATGCTTTATGGAGGGACATTGTAGAGCCTATAGCTACGCCGATCACCGTAGAAGAAACCAAGATTAATAGTATGTACCAATCCACGTTTTCCCAATTAGGCAGCAAATACCATTGCTGTAGCATCAGTGGTAAGAGTAAATTCACTACAGTTAGTGCCACCATTGGCAATGCCATTTGCCAGCCAACTTCCGGGGTGCGGCGGGTTTTTTGTTGTGGTTTACCCCAAAATATTAATCTGAATACTCGTGTCAGGTTCAAGGCTGTCAAGCCGTTGACTAATACTAATATGGCAATTACCCAAGGACTAGCATGAACTAAGCCATCTGCCCATGCCAGCATTGCCCAGAAACTTCCCAGTGGTAACAGTGTTACCATACCAGCAGAACCTACGATAAAAGCTGTGGTAGTGGCTGGCATCCTTGACCATAATCCACCCATTTCGGTTAAGTCTTGGGTGCTAGTGGTATAGATTACTGAACCAGAACTCATGAATAATAGAGCTTTAGCGATCGCATGGGTTAACATTAACATTAGGGCCACACCACCTTGCTCTAACCCCACTGCCAAAAAGACTAAGCCCATGTATGCACTAGTGGAATGAGATAAGGCTCGCTTAATATCTGTTTGGGCTAGTGACACTAATGTTGCACCCACTGCGGTCAATGCCCCTATCACAACTAGGGTATTTAAAGCAATGGGAGACAAGGTTAATATTGGCTGAATTTTATATAATACATAAGCACCGCCACCTACAACTAATGAATTCCGCATTACCGAAGCGGGGTTAGGGCCTTCCATGGCTTCATCTAACCATAGGTGTAAGGGAAATTGAGCGCATTTACCCGCAGGTCCGGCAATTAATCCCAAGCACAGCAAAGTCGAAGTAACTGGACTTAAATCAGCTGTTTGTGCCCACTCATACAAATCAGAAAAGTTCAAACTACCACATAAAGTCGAAAGCGTTACCACCCCCATTAATAAAAGTAAGTCTCCCACCCGCTTGGTCAAAAAGGCATCTCGCGCTGCTGTCACGACTAGTGGTTGAGCATACCAAAATCCCACCAATAGATAGGTAGAAAGGGTGAGTACTTCTAAAACAGCGTAGCTGAGAAACAAGGAATCACTGATCGCTAAACCAGTCAGCGCCATTTCAAAGAATCCGATTAATGCAAAGAACCGTGCTAAAGACCAGTCCTTTTCCATGTATCCTAGGGCATAAATTTGTGTTAACAGACTTAATCCGCTAATTAATACCATCGCCCCAATGCTAGTTGGGGAGAGTTCTAAGGCAAAAGATAAGTTAAAATCTGCAGCTTGCAACCAGTTGATCACTAAAATTTCTGGTTGTTTATCCCAAATATGCTTAAATACGAACAGACTATGAAGGAACCCCACAATGGTTGTGAATATGTTGAAATATGCCGCGGGTCTAGGACCGGTACGCCGAATGATTCCCATTCCCCACGGTAAGGTTACCAGTGCGCCAAGTAGGCTGTAGAATGGCACCCACCAACTTGTTGAAAATAGAAACTGATTCATTGACATTTTCCTTGACGACTCCGCTGTGACTTTTTCTTAAATATCCTTAAAACAATCTTTGACTAAAAAATATAATTATTGGATTATATCTATGGTTTTTTTAACTATTTGTTCCCTAAATTCTTCAATGAGTATTTTTTGTTTAGGTTATCTTATTTTGGTATATTTGAATATAGTTTTAGATATTTACAAGCATTCACGTCTATTAAATCATCGGTGATGATGGATTTATATTTGTACTTGCAGTAAATAAATTTATCCAAATACATTAAAAAAAATTATGTGTTTTTTACAAAATGATTACTTTTGCTCTCAAGGTCGGAAAACTTATAGACAGCAAAACATACAGCGATTAATATCCCCACTGCGGAGCGGACTCGCCGTAGCTATGAATGTCCTTTTGTAAATGTAATAAAGAAATTATAAAGCATAAGTGGTTGCTCTAGGAATTGATTAACTTTCATTGAGCCGAATCAGGGATAAACTTTTGTTAAGTTTTTTAAAACTATTTTATCATAAACTATTATACTAATTTATATTGCCAGGGAGGCCAAGCTTTCCTATGCTTAATTTAGAAGTGTTTTTATGGCTCAAGATGCAGCCCTCCGCTTAAACATTTCAAAACACAGTACTAATTGGATTAAATTTTTAGGAGTTCTGCGATGCCAATTGCAGTTGGAATGATTGAAACTAAGGGGTTTCCGGCGGTAGTAGAAGCTGCTGATGCGATGGTGAAAGCCGCACGTGTGACTTTGGTAGGCTATGAAAAAATTGGGAGTGCTAGGGTAACCGTGATTGTCCGGGGTGACGTGTCGGAAGTACAAGCCTCTGTTGCGGCCGGCGTAGATGCAGCCAGAAGAGTTAATGGTGGCGAAGTATTATCCACTCACATTATTGCCCGTCCCCACGAAAACCTAGAGTACGTTTTGCCCATACGTTACACCGAAGCTGTAGAACAGTTCCGGACTTAAAAACTGATTTTAAGCAAGTAAAGTAATTAACGGGGTCGCTGTCTTGAGCGCCACTTTTTCCCAAGGGTAAAAACTTTAATTCAGGATAAGAACTAATGTCAATCGCAGTAGGAATGGTAGAAACGCTGGGCTTTCCGGCAGTAGTAGAAGCTGCTGATGCCATGGTAAAAGCCGCGCGTGTTACTTTGGTAGGCTATGAAAAAATCGGCAGCGGTCGAGTCACAGTCATCGTTCGGGGTGATGTTTCCGAAGTTCAAGCTTCAGTGGGTGCGGGGGTAGAATCAGTTAAACGAGTCAATGGGGGAGAAGTGTTATCTACCCACATCATTGCTCGTCCTCATGAAAACTTGGAATACGTGTTACCAATTCGGTATACCGAAGACGTAGAACAATTCCGGGAAAATGTCAACGCCATTCGTCCTTTTCGGTAGAAGACCGTAATCTGTAATGCAAGTTGCCAAAGTTCGTGGCACAGTAGTCAGCACGCAAAAAGATCCAAGTCTTCGCGGTGTCAAACTACTGTTGTTGCAATTAGTAGATGAAGAAGGAAACCTCCTGTCTAAATACGAAGTAGCAGCAGATACCGTAGGCGCGGGAGTAGATGAGTGGGTGCTTGTCACTCGTGGCAGTGCCGCTCGTCAGATTTTAGGTAATGAACAGCGTCCCTTGGATGCAGCAGTGGTGGCGATCATTGATACCATTCACTTGGAAGGTCGTCTCATGTACAGCAAAAAAGAGCAGTATCGATAGTCTTTGAATGGTCAAAGATTTAAGAAAAAAAAGCTTAATTGAGGAGGAATTTTGTAATGGTTGTCCGCAGCACGGCGGCACCCCCAACCCCGTGGTCGAGGAATTTAGCCGAGCCCAAAATCCATGAAAGCACTTTTGTACATCCGGCAGCCAATATTATTGGAGATGTACGAATAGGTGCTAATGTCATCATTGCTCCAGGAACCTCGATTAGAGCGGATGAAGGTACACCTTTTTTTATTGGCGAAAATACTAATATTCAAGATGGTGTAGTAATTCATGGACTCGAACAAGGCCGAGTCATTGGCGATGACCAAAATCAATACTCAGTATGGGTAGGAGAAAATGTTTCTATTACCCACATGGCATTGGTTCATGGTCCGGCTTATGTAGGAGATAATTCCTTCATTGGTTTTCGTTCCACAGTATTTAACGCCAGAGTAGGCGCGGGTTGCATCGTCATGATGCACGCTTTAATTCAAGATGTAGAAATTCCCCCTGGTAAGTATGTACCTTCGGGAGCGATAATTACTACTCAGCAGCAAGCAGACCGGTTGCCAGATGCTGAGGTTCAGGATCAGCAGTTCGCCCATCATGTGGTGGGGATAAATCAGTCATTAAGAACTGGTTATCGCTGTGCTGCGGATAGCAAGTGTATTGCACCCATTCGGGATGAGATTGCTAAATCTTATACAAATACTGGTATTACTGTTTTAGAGCTAGAAAGGAGTAGTGAAGTGTCGAGCAACAGCTTGGGTGCAGAAATCATAGAACAGGTGCGCTATCTTTTAGATCAAGGATATAAAATTGGTACGGAACACGTAGATCAAAGACGGTTCCGCACTGGTTGTTGGCAAAGTTGCCAACCCATTCAACCTGGATCTATAGGTGAAGCGATCGCAGCGTTAGAAAGCTGTCTGAAAGATCATAGCGGCGAATATGTCCGTCTGTTTGGCATTGACAATGGTAAACGGCGCGTCCTAGAAACCATTATTCAACGCCCGGATGGCATAGTCACTACCATCGCCTCTAGTGGTTTTCCGGCATCTGCTAATAATGGTAACGGTCGCTATAGTAGTAATGGCAATGGTCACGTTGCCAGCAGTGGTGTACTGAGTAGCGAAACCATAGAGCAAATTCGTAATTTGCTATCAAGTGGTTACAAAATTGGGTCTGAACACGTAGATGAGCGACGTTTCCGCACTGGTTCCTGGAACAGCTGCCAGCCCATTGAATCAACTTCCACCAATGAAGTGCTAGCCGCATTAGAAGCATGTTTAGAATCCCACCAAGGGGAATATGTACGGGTGATTGGTATTGATACCAAAGCTAAACGGCGGGTTTTAGAAAGCATTATCCAAAGACCAGGCGGACCAGTTGCCCCTTCTGCTAGCAAGAAATCCTTTAGCAGCAATAGTTCCGGCACTGCTACCGCCACCGCCACCAGTACCCGGTTGAGTTCTGAAGTGGTAGACCAAATCCGACAAATTTTGGCGGGTGGATATAAAGTTACTGCTGAACACGTAGACCAAAGACGGTTCCGTACAGGTTCCTGGGCGAGCTGCGGTCAAATTGAAGCCAAATCTGACAGAGGGGTGATTGAGGCTTTAGAGGGATACCTCGCTGAATATCCAGGGGAATACGTGCGGTTAGTTGGTATTGACACTAAAGCTAAACGCCGAGTCCTGGAAACTATCATCCAACGTCCCTAAAATTGCTGAGTTAAGAGTGCTGTTAACATCCGTGGGCGTAGCCATTGCTGAGTAAAATTTTTAGTCGTTACTCCAGGCATCAAGCTATTGCCAACCTTATAGAATGGATTCAGCACTTAGCACTATGCTCTCTCCGGCTTCCGAGGTAAAAATTTCCATGTCTGTGCCGCCACTGCACCTGAGCAACAAGTTCGAGTCTTATATAAGTGGCGAGGTGACTATTCATCCCAGCGCGGTCTTGGCACCTGGAGTCATACTTCAAGCTGCTGTAAACAGCAAGATGATCATCGGACCAGGGGTGTGTATTGGTATGGGGTCAATTCTCCAAGTTAGCGAAGGCACTCTAGAGGTAGAAGCAGGAGCAAACTTGGGAGCCGGTTTTTTGATGGTGGGTCAAGGCAAAATTGGCGCAAATGCTTGTATTGGTTCAGCAACCACAGTTTTTAACTGTTCTATCGAGCCAGGAACAGTCATTCCGCCAGGCTCAATTTTAGGGGACACCAGTCGGGAAATTGAGGATACACAACAACCGGCAGCAGCTCCTAACAATGGTGCTCATACCAGTAGTGAACAACAGCCAGAAGCGGAAAATAGTTTAGAGCCGGATGAGGAGACAGTCATTTCCTCGACTAACATTTGTGCATCTGCTTACTGGAAATTCAAATACCAGTCTACTTCCTCTTCTGTGTCTTCGCCTACATCGGAAAGCCAGCCCCCTGCTGGAGAAAAAAACGCTGACACCAATAAATCCATACCCCAGGAACCAAAATCAAGTCAGCCTCCCACTAAATCAGATCATAATTTCGGGAACCAAATTTATGGACAAGGAAGTATAAATAGGTTACTAGTGACATTATTTCCCCATCGGCAAAGCTTAAATGACCCCATCTCTGACGATCAGTCTGAGTAAGTGTTAATTGTAAGTTGTCAGTTTCATGAGTAATCTGGAAAGTTCACATGGAAACATCTAACCAACACTCTATTAGCACAATTCAGAAATCCCGCCGACGAGATCCTCTGAAAAATACTGCTTTGGGTTTAGTCTCTACCAGCAGCTTTCCCGCCATAGTGGGAACGGCAGATATGATGCTCAAATCCGCCGGTGTTCACCTAGTCGGTTATGAAAAAATTGGTAGTGGGCAGTGTACCGCTATTGTCAGAGGCGGAATTGCCGATGTGCGTCTGGCTGTAGAAGCTGGTGTTCAAACTGCTGAACAGTTTGGTCAATTGGTTTCTAGCTTGGTGATTCCTCGGCCTTATCCTAACTTGGATATAGTGCTGCCCATCACCAGCCGGCTGAGTAAATTGATGGAGGAAGGGAATCAAAGCAGTTTAAGTAACTTAGCCATTGGTTTAGTGGAGACTAGGGGATTTCCGGCCATGGTGGGTGCTTGTGATGCCATGCTTAAGTCGGCTGATGTTCATTTAGCAGCCTATGAGAAAATTGGTGCCGGTTTGTGCACTGCCATTATTCGTGGCACTGTTGCTAATGTGGCAGTGGCGGTAGAAGCTGGAATGTTTGAGGCAGAACGCATTGGCGAATTGAACGCAGTCATGGTTATTCCTCGACCACTAGATGAGATGGAGAAAACCTTACCTTTAGCCAGCTGCTGGATTGAACACCGGGAACCATTGCATATGCCTGTCAATGTCCAAGAGCAGGTGGCGGAAATAGAAGTCCTACAGTTGCCTGATTTATCCCAAATCCCGTCCAAAATTCCCCAGGAGGTTGCCGAAGAAATATGGCAAGATGAAGGTTGAAATTATTACATAATTTTAACTATTCATCTTGCCCTGGAAGGCATCTTACGCTTTGCTTGTTGTCTTGATAATAACTTGTGAATACCATAAATAAAACAACTTTCTTTGAATAAGATTAATAGATTTTTATCTATAGGATAATTCAGAACTTCGTATGAGTGGTTCTGTCGCATTGGCAAGTGTTCAGTGATACTAGATTTATAGATGAAATTTCTATTAGAGGAGAATCACCCTTGAAGCAGGCAACGCTACACCAGTTGAAGGTGTTTGAGGCAGCGGCACGGCACAGTAGCTTTACTCGTGCGGCTGAGGAATTATTTCTTACTCAACCTACCGTGTCGATGCAAATTAAACAACTCACGAAATCGGTGGGGTTGCCATTATTTGAGCAGGTGGGAAAACGTCTATTCTTAACACAGGCCGGGAGGGAATTATTTACCACTTGTCGGCAGATTTTTGAAACCATGGCCAAGTTTGAAATGACTGTGGCGGATTTAAAAGGTCTTAAACAGGGGCAATTACGGTTGGCAGTGATTACAACGGCTAAGTATTTTATTCCTCGTTTATTAGGGCCGTTTTGTCAACTTTATCCCGGAATTGAGATTTCCTTACAAGTAACCAACCATGAACGCATTTTGGAACGGATGCTGAATAACATGGATGACCTGTACATTTTAAGTCAAGTTCCAGAAAATATCGATGTCAACTATGAGCCATTTTTAGACAACCCTTTAGTAGTATTTGCACCCGTTAATCATCCCTTGGCAAAACAGAAAAATATCCCCATAAAAAGGTTGACAAATGAACCTTTTATTATGCGCGAACCTGGTTCAGGGACTCGCCGCGCCGTGCAGAAACTCTTTGATCAATATGGTGTGAAGGTAAAAGTTAAACTGGAATTGGGCAGCAATGAGGCTATTAAACAGGCGATCGCCGGGGGGTTGGGAATTTCTGTTTTATCTCGCCATACCTTAATGCCAGACTCTTCTGAGTTCGCTATTTTGGATGTAGAACATTTCCCCATCAAGCGAACTTGGTTCATAGGGTATCCATCTGGTAAACAATTATCTATTGTCGCTCGTACTTATTACGAGTATTTACTGGAGTCCGCCAAAAAGTTTGTCGAGGAAAATGGTGATTATGGTAACAGTCCCGTTGATAAGCTGGAATAATTTTTATCGTCAATTTTGTTGTCGGCAAGCTGCCAAATTTTCACGAACAATAATAGTATGGGGATGATTGTCTCCCAGCAGGCGTTTATAGAGTTCTAAAGCTTGGAGATACAAAGAAAGGTTCGGCTTGGTAGTACCGTTTCTTTCTCAATACATTTTCAGTGGTGCTGTATGACATTGACTGAGTGATACATTTGCTCATCCGCTAGAGGAGCGGTAAGGTGATGACTGCTGATTTTTATTTTGACAGTTCGTTTGTGGACTCTTCAAGAATCCCCCGGCTTCTAGCCGTGGGGAGTATCAAGATTTTTTTGTGATAGGATGCCACACAAAGGGGTATATTTATGTAAGGCAGCCTGGGAAGTCAGCATTGTTAAAAATATCTCAACAGTTAGGGAGAAGTCGGTAAAACGACTACAGTAGTTAATTTAGCTGCACAATTCACGTAAAATAATAAGTTTATTATTGATGCAGATATTGAAGCTTTTGCCAGTTCATAGGGAAAGCAAAATCACAACTAGATTCGCTCGCTATTGCTGAATGGCGAGAGAAAAATACACCCTAGGGGGAGTCATAAACCACGTCTGCAAAAGAATTACAGCGTTATTGGAGAAAATAATGGTTAAGCAAAATCTATCCGAATCACTACAGCAAGAGGCACAAAAATTGATACTACTTGAAAATGAAGCTGCGGTTGAAGTTACAGCACAGGAAGTTACCGAACAGAATGTTTTAGCAACAGAGCAATTACTTAACCCCCATGATGCTGCTATGTCTAGTTCAAAAGATTTAGAAACTACTGTGGAAAAATTAAAACAAACTCTGGAAGAATATCAAAATAAAGAAAAAACTCTGCAAAAACAAATTGTTGATTTACAATCAAATTTGTATGAAAAGCAAGTATTAACAGAAAGGCTGACTAAAGAACTGCACGAAGCTAAACAAACCGCCCTACAGCTTGCAGAGTCTAACTCTCAATTAATACAACAAAGTAAATCCCACATCCCACTAAAACAGGATAAGTCAGCAATTCCCAAGAAAGAAAGTGCAATCCAAGTCAAAGAGAAATATAATCCAGTTGGCTATAAAAAATCACATCGGGTTCCTGAGCAGCTTGTACAACGTCAAAAAGAAGGTGATAAGTTTGCAGATAATACTTGGTTGTACGATTGAATTCGTAATTCTTAATTAATTATTAATTTGTGATTAATTACGAAATTCGAGAATTTGTTTGGCGGTAACTTCTGGCTGTTCTAAGTGGGGAACATGACCAGCATCTTTGATCCAAACAAGGTTACTACTAGGAATCGCTTGGGTAAACTTTTTAGCGTCCGATGTACCTAAAATTTTATCCGTATCTCCCCATAAGATGAGAGTTGGTTGGACAATGCTGGTAAGCTGCTTTGGTTGAAAAGCGCGATACCCACCACTTTTAGTAAAAGCTATTAAGGCTTGAGTCCAGTTAGGCATTTCTAGGTGTAGTGAGGCACATATTCGAGCATCAGTTGAGGCGAGTAACTGATTTTTGTAAGCAGCGCGGGAAATGCGATCGCGTATATGAGGATTACGCAAAAAATTAGCTGCTAAAGAATCCAATGGGGGAAACATCAAGCTTGAGGGTGAACCCCCCTTCAAACCAGCGCTATCGATTAACACGAGTTTTTGCACCAATTCTGGGTAACTCAGGGTAAAATCAATGGCAGCTGCACCCCCCATAGACGCACCCACTAAAATCACAGGTTGGTTAATTAAAGTTTTCCAGAAATAATACAGATGAGTTTTGATAGCCAGCGGACTAAATTGCACATCGGTAATTCTGTCTGTGAACCCAAAGCCTAATAAATCCACAGCCCAGGTTTCATTATCTCTTGGTAGCAGTGGTAAAAGGCGACGGAATTCAAACACAGAACTGTCGAATCCGTGAATTAATAAAATAGGTGTACCGCCACTACCCTTTTGCACATAGGTAGTGGTAATTGGTTGATTAGTTAAAGGAGTGGCGATCGCTTGAGCCTGAATAATTTGAGCCAAGGCGATGGAGGTAGGTTCAGTTAGTTGTCCAACTGTGGGAGGTAAGAAATTAGGAAACATAATTCCTTAGTTTACACCGGGGTGAAGAGAAAATTTTGCTAAATGTCAAAGTTGGTACGAAACCCTCGTACAATTAATATCACTTGATTTTTTAGACTCAGGAGCTAATGCCATGCCCATGGCGGTTGGCGTCATTGAAACCTTGGGCTTTCCTGCTGTACTAGCAGCAGCAGATGCCATGGTTAAATCTGCCGCAGTCACAATTGTGTATTATGGTCAAGCCGAAAGCGCTCGCTTGTTAGTCGCTGTTCGGGGACACGTTGCCGAAGTTCAAAGGGCTGTAGAAGCAGGAATATTAGCTGGAGAACAAGCTTATGGTGGTCAAGTAATTACCCACTATATTGTTCCTAACCCCCCGGAGAACGTCGAGACCATTTTACCAATCCACTTCACCGAAACATCTGATCCGTTCCGTATGTAATAGGTAAATTCCTCAGGACAATAAATTTGTCGCCCCAAATACGTTAATTCATACAGGAGATTACTAATGTCACTACAGGCCGTTGGCGCACTTGAAACAAAAGGTTTTCCTGCTGTACTAGCAGCAGCAGATGCGATGGTGAAAGCTGGTCGCGTCACCCTTGTTGGTTATATCAGAGTCGGTAGCGCTCGTTTTACAGTAAATATTCGCGGGGATGTTTCCGAGGTCAAAACTGCTATGGCCGCTGGTGTTGAAGCTGCGGAAAATGTTTATGGTGGTACTTTGGAATCTTGGGTGATTATTCCCCGTCCTCATGAAAACGTGGAAGCTGTTCTACCAATCGCCTATACAGATCAGGTTCAACAGTATCGGGATTCTGTAGAAAACCCCATCGTGCGTTCATCTAACAGGTTTTGATCCCTTCCCATGTTTTGTATGGGACCAAAATTCAGCTAAACCTTTAATTTACACACCTTAACTCAAAGTTGAGGTGTGTCTATTTTTAGCCTCCGTTGGCATACATCAACACAAAAAACTAGAATTTTCCTCAATTGTGCATAAAGTTAGTCAATCCAGACGTAATAACAATAAAACATCTCAGATGTTCTGATGTCAAAACTAATTTGACCAGAGTAGGGCGGCGTTCCTGGTAAATAGGGAAATTGACTAGCACTATTCCTTGACTGAAAAGCACCCCTTCTAGGGTGGCGAATTTATGCGCCCGTACCTTGGATTTATATTCATGGTGGGGGATACGTTACGAAGGTTCTGGTGATAAGTGGGGGTTGTGATGCCGAGTTTAATACAGGTTCTTGAGGGACGCAAGACAAAGGATAGGGAAAATTTAGCTGATTACTGGGGTAAGCGTCTAGCCGCGGAGTGTCCAGAACAAAGTGTAGCCAACCGAGAAAGTATTATTCTCTGGCTTTTGGGAAGTGATTTAAAATGCTCGGATCAGTTGAATCGCCAACAACTCAACATTGCTCAACAAGAAGGTATTCAATATCGCTGGAGGATTTTACATCAGCACTACCTGGGCTACGGAAGAGAAGTGGCCTATCGTCACCTACTAATTCGTTTAGCAGGTTTGGTGACATTACGCAATAAGATTCAGACTTGGGTTTCTTTGAGTTGCGATCGCCAGCGTACTGTCATCGATGTGTTACAAGAAGTCTTACAAGACTTATTGCAAAATGATCGATATATGCACCAGCAAATGGCTTGTATAGCTGAATTTACCATCGATCAACGGCTGCGGGATACCCTTTTATTTGCCAGTATAGAAGAGTATTCTATGCGCCCAATACGTAATCAACCCTTACTGCTATACAGATTTGTCAACTACCTGCGGCGAATTCAGCGTGGTGGCTTAACCCAAGTGCCAAATACTGAATTGGTCAAGATGGTTTCGGTACACACCCTCTCAGATAACAGTGAGAATCCCTTGACCCGGGCTGATCATCGAGCGATCGCCCAATATCAAAAGACACAAGAACTAGAAGAACAGCAGATACTGCGGCATCTGGTAAAAAAAGAATTGGCGGAATATTTACGACAAACCCTAGGGAAAGAAGCAGTAGAGTGGCTGAGTTTGTATCTGCAAGGGCAGTCTCAAGATGACATCGCGAAAAAACTACATAAGTCCACCAAGGAAATTTACCGACTGCGAGAAAAAATTAGCTACCATGCTGTGCGCATCTTTGCCCTCAAAGTTAATCCAGAACTGGTTGATAACTGGTTGGCAATATCCCTCCCGGAAAATAATTTGGGGCTAACTGAAAACCAATGGCAGCGACTGTACGAAATCTTAACTCCTATGAAGCGACAGATCCTAGACTTGCGTAAAGCAGGTAACTCTATAGAAGCAACGTCTAAACAGTTAAACCTCAGCCAGCATCAAGTCTTAGCCGAATGGAGAAAAGTTTATCTCGCAGCCCAATCTTTAAGAACTCGGAATACGAACTGTCCCAGGATATAGGCCAAAGATGGGGAATGTCGCAGATCCGGTTAAATGTGGGAAACTACCTATATATAATCAATCTGAGACTGGTGAAATATGTTCAAAAGTTGACTGTAATTATATGTGCTGAGATTGCGGCAATAGAACAGATAGAAATGTGCCACATAGACAATTCGTTTTCATTCCGCATCTAGTGCTGCGGTAAGGTATACGGAAAATATGCTGTAAGAGTATAAACTCTTACGCACAAATTCCGACTAACATCCGTGATAACCAGAGCATGGCGAGTGTCAATCGGTCTTAAGTCTACAGTTGTTAACTATTAACTATTGACTATTGACCATTAACTCTTGACTATTAACTATTAAGTGAGGATTTATAACTCTTTTTACACATGATTAAAGCAACAGCACCTCATATCGAGATTGGCATCCAGAAAACAGTACCGACAATTCATTACCTTGTGGCAATGCCTCAACCAGAAACTCACCTGTTTGAGGTTACATTGGAGCTAACTAACCATTCATCGCAAATTCTTGACTTGAAAATGCCAGTATGGACACCAGGGTCATACTTGGTGCGAGAATACGCGAAAAATCTCCAAGATTTTGCCGCTTTTGCCGGCGATAAGCCTTTAAACTGGCGAAAAATTAGTAAAAACCACTGGCAGGTAAATACAAGTGGTGTTTCACAGTTAAGTGTGCGTTACCGAATCTTTGCCAATGAGCTATCGGTACGGACGAATCATTTAGATAAGACTCACGCCTATTTCAATGGTGCTGCACTGTTTTTTAGACTCCCTACTTGGGAAAGTCTACCAATTCAGATTACTGTCGTACCACCACAGCCAGACTGGCGGGTAACTACTTCTTTACCGACAGTTGGTGGGCAAAGCCATACTTTCTGTGCTAAGGATTTTGATACCCTTGTGGATAGCCCCTTTGAAATTGGTAACCACCAATCATATTACTTTGAGGTTTTGGACAAGCCCCATGAACTGGCTATCTGGGGAGAAGGGAATTTACCATCAGAACGGGTAATTACTGATATCAAAAAAATTATTCAGGTAGAAGCTGAGATGTTTGGGGGTTTACCCTATGACAGATATATTTTTCTCCTGCATTTATTCGCCCAAGCTTATGGAGGATTGGAGCATAAAAACTGTTGTTCATTAATTTACCAGCGTTTTGGGTTTCGCAATCAGGAGAATTACGAGCGGTTTGTGCAATTAGTGGCACATGAATTTTTTCACCTGTGGAATGTCAAGCGGATTCGCCCCAAAGGGTTAGAAGTGTTTGATTATGAGCAGGAAAATTATACACCTTCTTTGTGGTTCTGTGAAGGAACTACAAGTTACTATGACTTACTGATTCCTTTGCGAGCTGGCATTTATGATGCTAAGTCTTATTTAAATCATTTGAGTAAGGAAATTACTAGATTTCTGACAACGCCAGGGCGCAAGGTGCAAACACTCGCGGAGTCGAGTTTTGATGCTTGGATTAAACTTTATCGTCCAGATGCCAATAGCAGCAATTCCCAAATGTCCTATTATCTTAAAGGGGAAATGGTTTCTTTGTTGCTAGACTTGTTGATTAGAGCGCGACATGGCAATAAGCGATCGCTTGATGATGTCATGCTGCAAATGTGGCGGAAATTTGGAGAACCGGAAATTGGCTACACCCCGGAAGAGTTACAGGAGGTAGTTGAATCAGTAGCGGGTGTGGATTTGTCCAATTTCTTTGAATCCTACATTAACAGCACTGATGAATTACCTTTTAATCATTACTTCCAACCCTTCGGTTTACATCTGGTAGCGGAACGGGAAGAAGCACCTTATTTAGGTATCAAGGTGAAAACCGAACATGGCCGGGAAGTAATTAAATCTGTAGAAGTGGGTTCACCAGCGCAACTAGCGGGAATTGATCCAGGTGATGAGTTGTTGGCCATTGGGGGTGTGCGCTTAACTGCTAGTCAACTTAATGAGCGCCTCCAAGACTACCAACCACAAGATATTATTGAAGTAACGGTTTTTCACCAAGATGAATTACGTACCCATTCTGTTACCCTGGGTACACCACGCCCTGGTAAATTTGAGATTTTGCCAGTAGCTAATCCCGATAGCTTACAAAAGGAGAATGGCGCAGGATGGTTAGGAGTACCGATAGTTAATCTTGGTTGATAGGCGGTTGGGAGGCTCTTTTTGCCTCTCAACCCTGATTATCTGGTTGTTGCAGCTAAAACACACAGATCAAATTCTCGCAGTTGTTGAGTTACGCAAATATAAACCATACAATTTACACTCAGGAGGATGGCGATCGCCTTCTGAATGTATGAGCATTATACTAAATAATTTCTCCTGGTCTAATCATGGTGTGTTGCTCAACTTATACCGGTTGATGCTACCAATAATCAGGCTTTTTGATAAAAATATCGCGGTAAGCGGGAAACTCAGCGGCTTTAGACCTCAGAGTGTCAATGGTGCTTTACAGATTAATGGCTAGTGGCTACCCTAGGGTAATCGATAAATTGCCATTATTATTGATTACCGGTAATTCATGTTTGAGCTTATGCGTATCTTTTCAACCCGAAAACTCTGCTTTACATTAGGTTTTGGTGCTTTCCTGCTCATCAGTACAGCCACTAGTACTTTATTCAGTCACTCAAACAGTGAACCAGGGATTTCAGAACATGAGAATAAAAATTATTTTTTAACTAAATCACAGATTTCCCTAGCTCAAATTTGGCAAAATCCTGTTATTCTTCCCCAAATATCTGATTTAAATATTATCTCCCCAAATATCTCTACATCTAGAATATCTCAAGGGGCAATACCTGTAAGTTATCCTGTGGTTGACGAGTGGCAAAGGTTCAAGTTTAGTATTCAAGGTAGCCAGGTTTTCAGTCCTGCTAAACTACCCACATCTAATATCAGTTTTCAACAAAGAGATTTATTAACCGTTCTAGTTAACACCAGAAATTATTTTCAAAACCATGCAGACAAAGACCCAAATATTTTTCGCCGGGGTCTGCTGGGTACTCAGGGAGTGAGTGTACAGGATATTGTCAGAACTTTAGATTTTATGATTACTGTATTAAGGGAGGATATCGCCAACAATCGCATTACCAGGTTAAAAAATCCTGATTTTATTAATGATAATTTTCGGGTGATTAAATGGACTCCCCATAATCCTAGTGACCGGGGACAGAAGCAGGTAAGAATTACCAAATATGCTGTTTTTGAGCATACTGGGTCCCGTACTAAAACTTCTACTTATAATATCCCAATTTATAGTTTAAAAGATGACCAAATTGCTGATAAATTCTATACTAGATATACAAAACAGGATGTTTTATCAGGGATTTATGAGCCGGGTGGTAAAGAATATGGCAGAGTTCAACCCCTGGCTTATTTGACCCGCAATGGGTTAGAAGAAGCTTTAATGCAAGGAACAATCCTGATTAATTTTACCGATGGTACTCAAGCATTTTTCAATGTGGATAGAAATAATGGTATTTCCTATGTCCGGGGATTAAAAGCCACAGCACAACAGCGTTACTGGTATTTTAGAGAAGTGGATGGTATTAAAGGTTACGGACATAATATAAATGCGAAAATATCTATCAAGCCAGGAGTAACTTTTGCTGGGGATGTTTTGAATATGGGCTTAGGTAGAATAGTGGTGATTGAAGATACTAGAGGCGGTCGGCAACATTTACAAATGGGCGTGATTGCCGATACCGGGGGAGCATTTTTACCTAATCTTTATCAACTAGACTTTTTAGCGGGAACCTTTAAGAATCGCCAACAGTTCACCCAGCATATTAGACAATTACCTGAGTTTGCCACAGCATACTTTTTAGTGAAAAAGTGATGGCTGTTACTTGCAAGGTAAGGGTTTGAGCCAGTACAATATCCCGGACTTCTCTAAAAAGTCCGGCATATGAAGGGCGATCGCACTAAGTAGTCAGGTTCTGCCGGAAAGTCTCTACTAGGCTACAGCTAGGTAAATACAGCATATTTCATCTAAGTAGGTACAAGGGCGGGCAAGATGCCCACCCGACAAAAGTTGTATCATTTATATCTGTACTTCAGATTCGGTGCAAGGTGCTGTAAATATCCCGGCGGGGTGATCATCCCCTATAGATCAGAATCTGTATATTAGTTAACGCCTTTGCCAAAACTTGATTGTGTTATCCCCACTCCCAGAGGCTAAGGTACGACCATCCGGGCTGAAGGCTACTGAAAAAACCTCATTTGAATGTCCGGTGAGGGTGGCGATTTCCTCTTGGGTTGCTACATCCCACAGTTTAATGGTTTTATCCCAACTACCAGAGGCTAAGGTTTGACCATTCGGGCTGAAGGCTACTGAACGAACCTCATTTGAATGTCCTTTGAGGGTAGCGATTTCCTGACGAATGGCTACATCCCACAGTTTGATGGTTTTATCCCAACTACCAGAGGCTAAGGTTTGACCATCCGGGCTGAAGGCTACTGACCAAACCGAGTCTGAATGTCCTTTGAGTGTAGCGATTGACCGACCCGTGGCTACATCCGACAGTTTGATGATGGTGTTATACCTAATAGCAGAGGCTAAGGTTTGACCATTCGGGCTGAAGGCTACTGAATGAACCTCATTTGAATGTCCGGTGAGGGTGGCGATTGACGCCCCCGTGGCTACATCCCACAGTTTGATGGTTTGATAACCACCAGAGGCTAAGGTTTGACCATCTGGGCTGAAGGCTACTGAATAAACCCCATATGAATTTCCGGTGAGGGTAGCGATTAACCGCCGGGTGGCTACATCCCAGAGTTTGATGGTATCATCCCTACTACCAGAGGCTAAGGTGCGACCATCTGGGCTGAAGGCTACTGAATAAACCTCACCATAATATGGATAAACCTCACCATCCTCACCATCATAAACCTCACCATGTCCGGTGAGGGTATGCTGCAACTCCCATGAATACAGATTAATATCTTCTTTAACAGGGGAAGCTGTCAAACTTTCTAAATAGCTGCGTAAACCCCCAGAATACAGATCAATATCTTCCTCAACTGCTGGGGAAGCTGTCAAACTTTCTAAATAGCTACGTAAACCTCCAGAATACAGCAAGTCATTGATTTTTACCCTGGCTTCCCCCCCCGTCACTGTCGTCATATTAGTGGGTAAAAACCCTGCAAGGACTAAATGATATTGATTTTGTGCCTCATTCACTGACTCTTGAATTAAAATACAAACCAAAACAGCATTTTTGTTAATTTCTTCTTGACTAATTGACCATTCAAGATCAAATTGACCCTGACGAGCTTTTACCTGAATACCAATAGATGAATCAGCAGTTAGGGTAAAGTCTACCTTACCATCACCACCCTGATATTTTTCATAGTCAACATCCGTGAGCAGATCACGTAAACGGGTTTTAACTACCTCCTCCCCTAGCTTTCCCTTCATGTTGTTAACAAACAGATCACGAATATGAGAGGAGCTACGTTTATATTTATTAGCCATGTCCCAGCAAAAATCCCGTAATTTCTCTAACCTGTCACCGGTGATCACGGTTAACTCACTGTGCTGTCCTGGGTGGTTACACTGGAATAAATTACCGGACTTCAGTCGGTTGATAAAGTCTGTCTGTTGGGCTTGTAATATAGTTTTCCCGTCCATTAGTAAAAATTCGCCTTCATCTG
The DNA here is from genome assembly GCF_029891675.1 of Anabaenopsis tanganyikae CS-531. Classification (NCBI taxonomy): domain Bacteria; kingdom Bacillati; phylum Cyanobacteriota; class Cyanophyceae; order Nostocales; family Nodulariaceae; genus Anabaenopsis; species Anabaenopsis tanganyikae. The sequence continues at coordinate 5,172 of NZ_JANQDF010000149.1, read as the reverse complement.
ACCAGGAATATTAATCTCACTCAAGGGTAGTGTTTGTTTTTAAACAAGTTTTTGGTTAAGGTAATCTCAGACCTGTTTTATATTGTAGGGTTTCTAGGGTCTTGTAGGGGTATTAATATTAGTCCTAGTTTTAAAATATCAGATAGGATGTCTGTAGTGAGTGTTACTGTGTACTTTGGCGAATTGAGAAAATCACAAAAGATTATTTAACAGCGATCGCCTTTTACAACTCAAGTTTAGGTATGATGGGGATGAAGATATGGTTTATTTTTTAACAGTGCGATAAGTCTGATGAGGGTCATTTGGTTTTTCAGGATTGGTATATTCCAGCAATCCCTCATCAATTAAAGGTTTTAAATGTTTATGTAGCAGGTATTTTCGCTCTCGGTTTAATAAAGAGGCTAATTCATTAGAGGAGTAAGGTTGTATTTTACACAATTGAAGGATGATATGTTTAATTTCCTCCTGCTTGGTGCGACTACCAATCTTCTCTATTTTCTCTTGTAAAGATCTTTTTTGTGTATCAGTGAATAATTCAAGTGTAAGTTGTTCTGGTGTCAATTGAGTACTGTCTTGATAAGGGGTTGAGGACTGTCTTGATAAGGTTCCGCCCTCTACTGTACTACTGTCTTGATTGTGTAATTCATGTTGTCAATACGGTAGGCGATCGCATCCTGATAGTTGTAACGGTTTTAAGTATAGTGGTATCTGTTTGATATCAAGAGTATTAATTTCTCTCTAACTTATACAGCGGATTTCATCTGAGTTAAGTACAGAATGGCGGGCAAGATGCCCACCCCACAACATTTATAATGTTAAGGTGTGTACTTTATTTATTTGCAAAGTGCTGTAAATCACATCTAACCATAAGGGAATCAGCGCTCTACCTGGTTTTACAAAGGCTGAAGCTTTTTCCCCGTAAAATTATACCAAAAAAAGCCAATTATCCTGTGCCGATGACAACAATATCATTTACTAGCACAGGTAAATAATTGGGGAGTGGGGAACGGGTAATATAAATAAAGCCAGTTACACCACTGTTTCTAACCACTGGGTACAGTGGTTTATAAACGACGTTAAGTTAACCCAGTCAAATTATTTGGCAATTAACACAACGAGCGCGGAGGGATTTGAACCCCCGACCCACAGAACCGGAATCTGTTGCTCTATCCACTGAGCCACGCGCCCTAATTTTATCCCATTATAGCACAAGTTAAAAAATAATTGGTAGGGTGGTGAACAGAATTAAAGAATACCCGGTAACCTACCCATGTACTGAAAAAATCAGCAACCCTCCCTTAGTGAGGGAGAAAAATTTAAAACTGATTTTTCCAGCTGGCTAAATCAGCCAAAGAGCGATCGCGATAACGCCCATAACGCTCCGGCTTACTTTTAATTTTGACACCTAAATCCGGCAAAATCCCAAAATTAGGTGGGATTGGTTGAAAGTGCTTCGGTGATGCTGAACTGATAAATTCTAATAACGCCCCCATCATAGTAGTGGGTGGTGCTGTTAAAAGTTCCTGACCCAAAGCCAACCGCGCCGCATTAGTTCCCGCTAACCAACCATCAGCAGCAGCAGCGGTATAACCTTCAGTACCAATCAACTGTCCCGCCGCGAATAAAGTAGGACGCTGCTTAAATTGTAAGGTGGAGTGGATTAACTGGGGGGCATTAATAAAAGTATTCCGGTGCATGACCCCCAACCGCACAAATTCGGCATTTTCTAACCCAGGAATCAAGCGGAAAACTCGTTTTTGTTCACCCCAGCGCAAGTTAGTTTGAAAGCCTACCATGTTCCAAAGTTGACCGGCTTTATCTTCCTGGCGTAGCTGTACCACGGCGTAGGGACGTTCCCCTGTGCGACTATCCGAGAGTCCCACCGGTTTGAGTGGACCATAGCGCATGGTGTCTTCTCCCCGGAGGGCTTGTTCTTCAATGGGTAAACAAGCTTCAAAAAATTTGGCTGTTTCCCGTTCAAAGTCTTTTAATTCCGTTTGTTCTGCTTGGCGCAGTTCTGACCAAAAGTGCAGATACTGCTGTTTATTCATGGGACAGTTGAGGTAGGCTGCTTCCCCTTTGTCATAGCGGGATGCCATAAAAGCGATATCATGATTTATGGACTCTCCCACAATAATGGGGCTAGCAGCATCGAAAAAGCTGAGGTATTCCATCCCCGTGAACCGGTGTAAATCGGCGGCTAAGTCGGGACTGGTTAACGGACCTGTAGCTAAAACTACGATTCCTTCGGGAATGGCTGTTACCTCACCCCGGCGAAATTCAATTAAGGGATGTTGACATAGGGTGGCGGTTAGGTCTTGGCTAAATTTCCCCCTATCTACCGCAAGGGCTCCCCCAGCAGGGACGGCGTGTTCATCGGCTTTGGAGATGACTATGGAATTGAGTTGACGTAGTTCGGCGTGTAAGAGTCCTGTGGCGCGATCGCTAGCCATAGCCCCAAAGGAATTACTACATACTAACTCGGCGACATCTTCTGTATGATGGGCTGGACTAAAGCGTTTTGGGCGCATTTCGTGGAGTATTACCGGTACGCCAGCTTGGGCTATTTGCCAAGCTGCTTCTGTCCCAGCTAGTCCACCTCCAATTACTTGTATTGATTGTTTATCCATATTTATAGGTTGAGGTTAGCCAATTTCCAATTGGTGGTGTATATCAATTTTGAGATATTTGGTGTCATACTAATTTTCTATACTAAAACTAAAGTTTGAGCATAATAAAAATTTTTGGAGTGAATACTTATGGAATGGTCGAAAATAGTTGCAATTATTACAGGTGCTATTTCTGTGATTTTAGCGATCGCCTACCTTGTTTTAGTGCAATTGCTAGACTACCGGGATATGAAACCAGCTCCGGTAAGTGAATTAACACCACAGCAAGTTATAGTAGCATTAGCTTCTAATGATGCAGAAAACCTCTGGTAGAAATATTACCCTCCTTGGCTGTTAGAGACACGAGTATTCTTGTCTCTACTCTTTTTCAGTTCATCGATGCACAATAGGGATAGACTTTTGACAAAGTGGCAGAAAATTCATCATGCCAGTTGTTACATTAGTTAATTATTCATCTTTAATTTATAGGGGGTCAACTGATGGCAGAGCCTGATCAGGACGATAAAAAGAATTTTATTTACCCTCGTAGCCGCTATTATGGTCAATTTGAGCCAAACAACTTAATATTTAACGCCAATCTTCAAGAATTTGCTCAAAAAGTCGGCTACATCTCCAATTTAGAGACATCTGGGAAACTTACACCCCAACAAGCTTATAAACAAATTAAAACTCTTTGGAAACAGTTGAAACGCAGCAAAAAAGAACTGAGCATTGGTAACAAGGTGGAACCCCCAAGCATACCTTAAATTATTTAAAACCCGGGCTAAGTGTCTCAAACTCATCCCGGGTGAGTGACACCACCATATTTTCTGATGGGATTTTGATAATCCAACGGGTGTTGGATTGACTGTCATAACTTGACTCCATTCCACAAACCACGCCTACTTTGCCCATTACGTAAGCTGGAAGTAGTATTAAAACATGATCCCCGACTTGAACACTGTGTGAGGTATACAAGATTCCCCCTAAAAATTCTACACTTCAGGATGAAATTATATAAGTAAAACCCGAAAAATATTTAATTTTAACTAAAACTTGCATATTCCATAACCTTATCTTAATCAAAATGGGCATAAATAATGCATTATCTCTTGCCAGCACCCCGAAAAAAACCGCCATCAATATAGTCAGAATGGGTTTTTGACTTCCATACCTGATGATTGGCTGCTTTGCCATTTTTCGGTAGGATAGCTCCCATATCCTCAACTAGTGAGGGACACATCACAACAAAGTAATCCTATGGCAACTTCCCCAATCCCGACTCAAGAATCCTCTGCCAACTGGCATCTCCTGCTACAACAATTAATGGACAGTGAATCATTGTCCCGTATTCAAGCTGCTGAGTTGATGCAAGGGTGGTTAACTGAAACCGTCCCGCCTGAATTATCAGGGGCAATTTTAACGGCGCTGAACTTTAAAGGCATTTCCGCCGAAGAGTTGACAGGCATGGCTCAAGTTTTACAGTCTCAATCAACACAGAGTAATAACCGAGAATCTACTCAAGGGATGATGAACCTCATAGATACCTGTGGTACTGGGGGCGACGGTTCATCAACCTTTAACATTTCTACAGCAGTGGCTTTTGTAGCTGCTGCCTATGGTGTACCCGTTGCTAAACATGGCAATCGCTCCGCCTCCAGTCTGACTGGTAGTGCGGATGTGTTGGAAGCACTGGGGGTAAATCTAACTGCTGCTAGTGAAAAGGTGCAGGGGGCAGTAAAAGAGGTGGGGATCACTTTCTTGTTTGCCCCTGGGTGGCATCCGGCACTCAAAGCCGTTGCTGGTTTACGACGGACTCTCAAAGTCAGAACCGTATTTAATTTACTCGGTCCCTTAGTCAATCCCTTATATCCCACGGGTCAAGTCGTGGGGCTATTTACTCCCAAGCTTTTAACAACTGTTGCCCAAGCATTGCATAACTTAGGTAAACAAAAAGCAATTGTCCTACATGGAAGAGAAAGACTTGATGAGGCTGGCTTAGGAGATATAACCGACTTGGCAGTTTTATCAGAAGGTCAAGTTGAATTAACTACTGTAAATCCCCTAGAAGTAGGTGTAACTCCGGCTGCCATTAGTGATCTGCGGGGTGGGGATGTCCAAGAAAATGCAGTGATTTTGAAAGCAGTATTACAAGGTAAGGGAACTGTGGCACAACAGGACGCTGTGGCCTTAAATGCTTCCCTAGCCCTGCAAGTGGCGGGTGTAATTCCTTTATTAGACCATGCCCAAGGGGTGAATGTGTCTAGGGCAATTCTTGAGAGTGGTGCTGCTTGGCAAAAATTAGAACAGCTAGTTGAGTTTCTGCAGGATTAACTTTTGAGCCTGATTAGTGACTGAAATAATCGGTTCGGACATGAGCTAGTCCTAAGCTGACTATTTTATGGACAAAACTATACTTATATTGACAAGCGTTGACATAAGTGAGTTAAGAAAATCGCCCACTTGATATATAATCCTACGATATCAAGTATTGAATTAAGACTATTGCCAACGCGAAAACCAAGCAATGATAGCGGTAGTCTTTCTTGTAAATCTTAAGAGA
>NZ_JANQDF010000148.1:0-14884 GCF_029891675.1 Anabaenopsis tanganyikae CS-531 | reverse complement strand
TACCTTTTTCTTCAATTGTGGCGTAAATTCCCATCATTAAACTTTCAATCAGTCGTTTTAAGCTGGGGTAATGACTACGTTCTCCACCGCGTTTGATGTTGGTTTGTAGGTCTTCGATGTAGTTGGTAAATTCTGTCATGGAGAATTACGGGAGTTTAGTTAAAGTCCGGGATCTGAGTAAAAAAAATAGGGACGGTCTTAACCATCCCCATTGCTGTCAAATTCAATTATAAGCTTTACAGCTGTGGTACATACTGAGCTTTTTCGGGTACTTCAGTGTACTCAGCGACGATTTGGCGGAATTCTTCGCCGTCAATGGTTTCTTTTTCGATGAGTAAATCTACTAGGCGATCGCAAGCTGTGCGGTGGTCGCGGATAATTTTCTTGGCGTTTTCGTAGCAATCTTCGGCGATTTTGCGGACTTGAGAGTCAATGCGAGCGGCGATAGATTCTGAATAATCAGAGCGGGTTGTCCAATCACGACCTAGGAATACTTCTCCCTGTTGGCTTTCCAAAGACAGCGGACCTAGGTCAGACATTCCGAACCGGGTCACCATTTGGCGAGCCATTCCGGATAACTGCTGTAAGTCGCCACCTGCGCCAGTTGTGACTTCCGCAGAGCCAAATACCACTTCTTCAGCAGCACGACCACCCAACGCACCGGTAATTCTAGCTTTGAGTTGAGAACGAGAAATTAAACCTTGTTCTTCATTGGGGGTAAACCAAGTTAAACCCTGTGCTTGTCCACGGGGGATAAGGGTAACCTTTTGTACGGGGTCATGTTCTTTTAACAATGTCCCTACTAAAGCGTGTCCTACCTCATGGTAAGCAATCAAGCGTTTGCTCTTGCTATCTACTAAAGGAGTACCCTCCATACCAGCCACTACCCGGTCTACTGCATCATCAATTTCACTGAGGGTGATGGCTTCTTTGCGTCTTCTGGCGGTGAGGATGGCGGCTTCGTTGAGTAAATTGGCTAAATCCGCACCTGTGAAACCAGGAGTGCGCCGAGCGATGACTTCTAAAGATACAGTAGGGTCAAGTTTCTTATTGCGGGAGTGGACTTGTAAGACTTCCAAACGCCCTTTAATATCTGGTGCGTCTACAGTAACTTGGCGGTCAAAGCGACCGGGGCGCAATAATGCTGAGTCTAGGACATCGGGACGGTTGGTAGCGGCGATAATAATAATACCGGTGTTACCTTCAAAGCCATCCATCTCCGTGAGCAATTGGTTTAAGGTTTGCTCTCTTTCGTCATTACCGCCACCAATACCAGCACCCCGTTGTCTTCCTACTGCGTCAATTTCATCAATAAAGATGATACAGGGAGCGTTGTCTTTAGCTTTTTTGAATAAATCGCGGACACGGGAGGCACCCACACCGACAAACATTTCTACAAATTCTGAACCGGAAATACTGAAGAAAGGTACACCAGCTTCCCCGGCGATCGCCTTGGCGAGTAAGGTTTTACCAGTTCCGGGCGGACCGACTAACAACACCCCTTTAGGAATGCGTGCGCCCACAGCGGTAAACCGTTCTGGCTGTTTGAGGAAAGTAACGACTTCTTGCAGTTCTTCTTTAGCTTCTTCAATACCTGCTACGTCGTCAAATTTCACCCCTGTTTTGGCTTCCATTTGAAACCGAGCCTTAGATTTAGCAAAGTTCATCGCTTGACCAGGACCACCGGGCATATTGCTAGAGCGACGGAACAAAAAGAACAATCCTGTAATCAAGAGGATGGGAAAAACCAGATTCCCCAACAGTCCCCAGATAGCGCCATCATTCCGCATGGGGTGGGCATCAAAACTGATGTTTTTCTCTTTGAGCTTGGTAATTAACTCAGGAGAATTAATTGGCAGATCCACCCGCCACCGTTGCACGCGATTTTCGATATCTTGATCGCTGGCTTCCACTATTGCTGTTCTGCCACCTTCATACAAATCGACACTATTAACACGGTTAGCGTCTAGGTATTCCAGGAAGCGGCCATAGGTCATACGGGTATTAGCTGCATTTTTACCCATTTCAGCGGTATTGCCAGCAAAAGCGCCTTGCCAGAGAAAAAAGCCAATCACTAAAGCCGGCAATGTCCAGAGTACCGCGACTCGCCAGGAGAATTTCATTTTAATTTGCCTCTAGATGCCAATACAATTAACCTTCCGTAGAAACTGATGATGCCATCATCTGTGACTAGGTTAGGTATGCCATTTTGTTTAATTTGATCTTTGATCATAAATCGCTGTAGCCATAGGGGACTAACGGCGATATCAAAAAGTATCTTAATTAAAGTTAACTTAATTTTAATACAACTTTGCATCAAGCGTGAAAAACTAAGGCGACGAAAAGAAAATTAAAATGCCCATAACCCCTATATCCCTGTCATGGCAAGGATTTCAACATTTCTGAAAAAATTGTTTCAAAGTCGGTGAGGCTTTGAAACAATAGTTGTGGATGTGTTGAAACAAAGAATTCCCCCCTCTCCCCAGTAGGTATTCACCTTGTCTTTACTTAACTTGGGTGATGTGTAATGTATAAGGGAAATACTTGTCTTTTTGGTATGAACCCACCCAAATTTGGTATATTCCGGGTAACCACTCCCCCACTATGCCGGGATTTTCGCGATCAAAGTCGTCATTACACCAAGTTCCGCCAGGTCCTTTGACAATCATGGTGGTGTCTTGAGGACTTTGTATTAATAATTTCAAATAGTCGAATCCAGTTTTTAACTCTAATGTATGTCCGGGGGTGAGGTGGAAAAATCCGGTACAGGCACCAGTGGCTGTTTGAGACCGCCCCGCAATTTGTCTTGCTGGTAGTGAACCCCCACTCATCCCCCGTACTTTCACTGGATCTGGAGAAAATTCTCGGTTGATAGTGATGTCCCCAAATATCGGTGGTGTTTCCTGGGCATTGGCTATGTCTTGAATTACAGATGTGGTGCCCAGTACAAATATGATCAAGAATAATCTTATCCCTTGGTTGATCACTATTTTCGACATTAAAGATTAGGTTTTGGTGGACACTAATTTTACACAGCAAGTTCCCAAAATGAGAGAAATTTACTGCTGGGGACTGGGAAAAGCAGGGAAAATTATCAAAAATTTCTCCCGGTCTTCTTGTCCCCTGTTCTGAAAGCGCCTAATTGGCTGCGGACATGGCTTGCTGTAAACGGGGTTTGTCTAAACTAATCTGATTGAGCAGTAACCAAGATTGAATTAGATCAGGTCCATGAACATCTCCAGTTAAGGCCGCTCTGAGCGATCGCATAACTAAGCCTTTTTTAAGTTTTTGCTCTTTTACCACTTGTTTAATGATTTCTTGGGCGGTTGTTTCTGACAGATGGGGGTGATTTTCCAAAGCTGCGATAATTCCCTGAATAGCAACCTCTGAACCTTCTTTTTGTAGTTGCTCCCTAGCTTCTGAGGTAAATTCTACTGTTTGAGTGAAAAAGGGTCTACTCATTTCCACCGCATCTGTCAGACGAGTTAAACTCTGGCTGATTAAAGTGACTAACTGCTCTAACCAGGGGCGTTCTCGTCCTCCCTCAAAGGTAAATTTAGCATCTTCCCAAAAGGGGATGATTAAATCTGTCAGTTGCTCCAGGGGCATATGATGGAGGTACTGACTATTTAACCAATCCAACTTTGCCCAGTCAAATTTGGCTCCAGCTTTGTTCACCCGCTCAAAGCTAAAGTGTTCGGCTGCGGTTTCTAAGGTAAAGATTTCCTCTGTTGATTCCGGTGGCGACCACCCCAGTAAGGTCATGTAATTGACTAAAGCTTCAGAGGTGAAGCCCATTTTCTGAAAGTCAGAAATAGAAGTCACTCCATCCCGTTTGGAAAGTTTGCGCCCTTCCATATTTAATATCAGGGGTGTATGAGCAAATTCGGGAATTTTACCTCCTAAAGCTTCATATAACAAAATTTGTTTGGCGGTGTTGGCTATGTGGTCTTCTCCGCGGATAACATGACTAATTTGCATATCTATGTCATCAACTACAACCACAAAGTTGTACAGTGGTTGACCAATACCTGTTTCTGAAGCGCGGGCGATGACCATATCACCACCAAGGTCACTACCTCGCCATGTCATTGTTCCCCTAACTAGATCATTCCAGACAATTTCTCGCTCATCAGCAATTTTGAACCGAATCACACAGCTGCGCCCTTGGGCTTTAAAGGCTGCTTCTTGTTCTGGTGTCAGATTGCGGTGACGGTTGTCGTAGCGGGGAGCTTGGTTTGTGGCTTTTTGGGCTTCTCGTAGTGCTTCTAGTTCTTCTGAGGTGGTGTAGCAACGATAGGCTAATCCTTGTTCTAGAAGTTTTTCCACCGCCTCTTTATACATATCCAGGCGTTGGGATTGGAAAAATGGCCCTTCATCCCAGTTTAACCCCAACCAGCGAAAACCAGCCAGAATATTTTCGGTATATTCGGGACGCGATCGCTCTAGGTCTGTGTCTTCAACTCGTAAAATAAACCTCCCACCATGGTGGCGAGCAAATAGCCAATTAAACACAGCGGTTCTGGCTGTACCAATATGTAAATTCCCCGTGGGACTCGGCGCAATCCGGACTCTAACAGTCACAATTAATTCTCTCTTTCACAAAGCATCATCAATGTAGCTTATATCTAGACTGAAATCCTCAGTTTTAGGACTCAGCACCATAGACAAACATCCCCAAATACATATATTATGCTGCAGGGGATTTATAAATTATTGCTCGTAACCCAAACGGGACTGACGGGGCTCGAACCCGCAACTTCCGCCGTGACAGGGCGGTGCTCTAACCAGTTGAACTACAGTCCCTTGATTTCCAACTTTCTTAAGTTACCTCTTATTTAGATAATTGTCAAGTGTTTTTTGCAAAAAAATCAGATTTTTTTTCTGGCTGGTTTGGCGCTTCTAGTTAGCCGGGGTTGTTACCGCCTGATTAACCGGCGCAATAGTCTCATCAGCGGTGACTCAATCTTAACTTTAAAAGCCAGAAATTGGTTGCGCTGGAATGAATTAAAATTGTTATCACTGATCAAAATCAATGAACGATATCCATCAGGTAGATCCGGTCCAAAAGTTAAACCTTCGATATTATCTAAAACTACATCTAGACTTGTCAAATCTAAGAGCAATTTTTTCTCTGCGGGTTTAATTTTCTGTGAGTCCACTGCTAAAAGGCTGTTAATATTCTGAATATCATCAGCACCTTCTAGGGAAACCTCAAATAGAGAAACAGCAAATAACAACCCAGTAAAAGAGCGTTCTATACTCAGGAAATGTCCGCGGTTATCTAATGCTAGTAAATCCGGTAATCCACTACTAAACCTACCAGTAACATTGAGCATTTGTCCTACTGGTTCAGTTGGGTATAAAAATTCCTTTTCTGGTAGATTAGTGAAGAGATTATACTGTAAAATCCGCGAAGAAGTACCAACATTAGGTTTAGTAGCTGGGCCATCTTGAATCAGAGCATTTTCTGTGGCGGTGAATAAATACTGATGGTTAGGTGTGATGGTGAGGCTTTCAAAGGCTAAGTTATTGCGGATACCTTGCTGACCGTTTTTGTCTGGTAAAAACTTATTTGGTATGGGTAATGTTGTCAGCAATTTACCCGAGTCCAGGGCGAACTCTTGAATAAATGGATTAATTAATTGTCTCCCATCCCCCTCGGAAGAAATAAATACAGTGTCCCGATTAGTTACAGCAATACCTTCTGTATCTGTTTCACCGGGAGGAAAGGGTTGATTATCTTGATTTAAAAGTGTGGTCACACCCAGGGGAACAACATCGCCATTTTGCAGTTTACCTTTACTCAAGTCTATCTTCAGGGTATAAAATCGAGCGGGGGCTTTTTGTCCCCGGTCATCGGAGATAGCATAATAAACATCTTTGTTGGGGTCGTAAGTAATTCCAGATAATCCGCCAATTGCGTTGTTTTTCAGGGTGGAATTATGAGGTAAAATTGCTTCACCAATAAATTCTATCTGACTAATTTCGGCTGCGTATAATTGTGAATTATTCAGCAGTGGGGTGACCAAGATGATTGTCAGACTAATGGCAATGATTCCAGGGAATGATAAAAGTTTTTTAATTAGCTGCATATTATTTTGATTATGGGGGTTCTCACCCTCCCGCTAGGTTTTGATAGAATATATAGGCGGTGGAATGTTGAACTTGTAATTAATTATGCCAGTTAACTCAAGAGGCTGAAGAGAGTATATTTACAAAAAGAAAATGTTTTTGGCAAAATACCTATTGATTTCAGGAGTGGGTTTATGGGAATTGATGAGATACTCACGGCTCATCGTGAAGAAATCTTGAGGATTGCTGCTGAGTATGGAGGATATAATGTACGTGTTTTTGGTTCTATAGCCAGAGGTGAAGCAAGAGTAGATAGTGATATAGATTTTCTGATGGAAATTGAACCACAACGAACTTTATTAGACCAAATTGCTTTGATGCAATCCTTGGAGGAATTGCTCGGACGTAAGGTAGATATCACTGAACCAGACAACTTACACGAGGTGATCCGGGAAAGAGTTTTGGAGGAAGCAGTTTTTTTGTGAGGGATAACCGCCTATACTTAAGCAATATCAAGGAATGTATTGAGCGAATTGAATCTTATACATCTGAAGGACGGGAAGCTTTCATGCAAACACCCATGATTCAAGATGCTGTGATTCGCAATTTTGAAATTATTGGCGAAGCTACAAAAAGATTATCTGCTGAACTCAGAATATCTTACCCAAAGATACAATGGCAACAGATAGCAGGTTTTCGAGATGTACTAATTCACGATTACTTAAAGGTAAATTTAAATCTTATTTGGGGAGTTGTTGAGAAAAATTTGCCAGAACTGAAAGGGACTATTGAGGAAATTTTGCAGAATATGGGTGATTGAAGTGCAGCAGTTTAGCTCAATGGGTAAAATTAAGGAAGTGGGGGATGGGTATGATTTTGAAAAAAGGTAACTAGCCAATCCTTAACATTACGGGTAGCTCGACAATCATCCTCGTTATAACTTTGAATCACTTCGAGTAAAGTGCGATCGCCTGTTTCTAACCATTGGTCATACCAATAAATACACTTAGCACCACTAGCTTCTTTTTCCCGCCACTCAAAGCCCAACCAACGGGCGATCGCTTTAAGTGCATAGCTTTCTACGGGTAAAGCGACGGTTTTAGTTAACTGTTCATAGACATCAACAAACCGATTCAAAACAGGATAGACTAGGGAGTTAGGAGTTTGGTAGAGTTTCCCTAGGCGTTTGACAGTATCAACTTCATAGACGCAAAAATGATAAATTGGTGCTTGGGGATATTGCCAAACCAAATCTAAAAATTGCTGCCAAATTAATTCTTCTTCTTCTGGTTTTTCGGCGATAAAGGAATAGAATTTTTCCGTCTTGGCTTGCTGGTCAACCACCAAAATTCCCAACAAATAATCTAAATCCAAATCTGGCTGGGCTTCAATATCAAAATAAAGCTCTACAGGAGCGGTAAATAGAATATCTTCTTTTGGTAACCCATGGGGTAACATCAAAGGTTGTCTGTGGAGTACAGATTGGGCTTGTAATATAAGTTTGGCTGCAACTGCGCCATCAAAACCAGGAAGGTTTTCTAAAGTCTCAGGGGTAGTATGAGCTAGAGATTCTAGGGTAGTGATAGATAAAGCCTGAAGTTGGTCGTAGCGCAGGGGTGTTACCCCTGGTAACAGAGAAAGGTGTTGCTGTGATTGAGCGACCTGATAACAGTCATTATACCAGTGGCAAAGATTGCACTTTTGGCGGGAAATAAATACTTCTGGTGGTGAGGGTAACTGTAAGTCGTGGAGAAACTCTAGTAAAATGCTTTGCATTTGTGGAATCCATTTATCTAAATCCACTGCATAATCTCTGTTTTTTGTCCGCAACAGTAGCCAAGCGTTTTCGGGTATGATACCCTGTACCTTAGCCAATACTTGGGCGTGAAACGCTGCCACAACTTGATATTCTTGCTTAGGACGCTTACCCAATTCAATATTTACGGGTACATACATCCAATCCCCAAACCGAGATTGTCCCGACTGTTTTACCAGTAAATCAGGACGACTAAGAAAAGTGTATTTTGTATATTCTGGGGAAAGTGAAACATCTTCAGGAGTAGGAGCTACCAAATCATAGTACTCAGCTAAGAGTACACCGCGATAAATGTACTCAACCCCACGCTGCATTAATTCTAAAGTCGCTGCTTGAGCTGCTTCCCAGTCTCCTCGTGGATAATCTGGTTTGTAATAATCGCCCAACTCTGCCAAAATACTGGTACGATGGGCGGCCTTGTCTTGTTGTAACTTGAGTAGCAACTCATTAGCAGCATCCCGCTGGGGTCTATCGCCCTGAGCATCTAGGACAGGTCGGCGTTTGCAGCGTTGATATTGCAGTAATTGTTCAGCATTGATTAACATTCCTTTAAGTTAACAAGAATTTCAAAAATCTGGTCATGAGCCGGAGAGTAAACTGGTTTGTGAGCAAAATTGCTATTTATGACAAATATTTTGGCTACAGAAACTCAATTACATCAACATCGCGCACAATTTCCCGCTTTGGGAAATAAGATTTATTTTAATTATGGTGGACAGGGGCCAATGCCTCAAGGGGCAATGGATGCCATTACTCAAGCTGAAGCTGATACCCAACAAGCGGGACCTTTTGGTAATCAAGCTTACGCCCTAGTTGCACAAGCAAAGCAAAGTCTTAGGGAAGCTTTGGCTTGTGAGTTGCAAGCACCACCAGAAACTATTACCCTCACAGAAGATGTTACCGTTGGCTGTAATATTGCCATGTGGGGTATTGATTGGCGTGGGGGTGACCATATGCTACTCTCGGACTGTGAACACCCAGGAGTAATTGCTATTTCCCAGGAAATCGCCCGTAGGTTTGCTGTGGAAGTTACTATCTGTCCCCTCAAAGTAACTTTAAACACAGGCGACCCTGTAACGGTGGTTGCTCAACACTTACGCCCCAATACCCGCTTAGTAGTTCTTAGTCATGTTTTCTGGAATACAGGACAAGTTTTACCCCTTGACAAAATTATAGAAGTATGCAGAGCTAATAATTCCTTGGTGTTGGTAGATGCTGCTCAGTCTGTTGGCTTATTACCTTTAAATTTAACCGCATTGGGGGCGGACTTTTACGCCTTCACGGGTCATAAATGGTTATGTGGTCCTGGGGGTGTGGGTGGTTTATATGTCCGTCCCGAAGTTAGAGACAATTTACAACCCACATTTATCGGCTTACGTGGCATTGTGGTAGATAGTCAGGGTCAAAGGGTAAGTTGGCAACCGGATGGGCGAAGATATGAAGTATCGACATCGGCAACATCATTATATGCTGGTTTGACAGGGGCGATCGCCATTCATCAGCAATGGGGAACCCCACAACAACGTTATGAGCAAATCTGTGATCATAGTGAATACCTGTGGAGAAGATTAACAGACCTAGCCAATATCCGGTGTTTACGCACATCTCCACCCCAAAGCGGGATAGTTTCCTTTCAACTGTCTGAGGAAAAATCGGGGGTACATTTGCAGTTAGTACAATTCCTAGAGTCACAAAGAATATTAACTAGAACAATTGCTGATCCTGACTGTATCCGCGCCACTGTCCATTATTTGACCCTAGAAGCAGAAATTGACCAATTAATAGAGGCTTTACAAAGGTTTAGCCTTTAAGTAAGAGGAAGTGGGGAAAAGGTAGCATTGTATTTATGTCCCTCTTCCCCAATTTAAATTAGTCGTTACGAATTATCAATTATGCGGCCAATTTTATATGTAGCAATTACTAACCACGGTTTCGGTCATGCTACTCGCACGGCTTCAGTGGTATCAACAATTCAAAAATTATGTCCAGAAGTTTTATTGATTCTGGTCACCACCGCCCCCCGGTGGTTGCTAGAGTCCTATATAGAGGGGGATTTTATTCATCGTCCCCGGGCTTTTGATTTGGGTGTAGTCCAGGGAGACAGTTTGACAATGGATAAACCGGCGACTTTAGCACAGTTGCGGGATATTCAACAGCGTCAAAATTCCTTAATTGCCTCAGAAGTCAATTTTATCCGCCAAAACCGGGTGAATTTAATTTTAGCAGATATTCCTTTTTTAGCTCCTTTATTTGCTAAAGCCGCAAATATTCCCTGTTGGATGATGAGTAATTTTGGTTGGGACTTGATTTACCGACATTGGGGGGGTGAATTTATCACCATTGCGGATTGGATTAGTGAATGTTACTCTCAATGCGATCGCTTGTTTCGTTTGCCTTTTCACGAGCCGATGTCATCTTTTAGTAATATTACTGATGTGGGCTTAACTGGTGGTTACCCTCGTTACTCTGCCGAAGAACTGCGCGCTACTTGGGGAATTACTGCGCCCAAATCAAAAACGATATTAGTCACCTTCGGCGGTTTGGGGTTAGAAAAAATACCTTACGAAAATTTAGGAAATTTTCCAGATTGGCAATTTGTGATCTATGATCAATCTGCCCCAGACTTACCTAATGTCAGAAAGGTTAGCGGTTCCAAATACCGCCCAGTAGATTTTAGTCCTATTTGTGGGCGTGTGGTTTCTAAACCTGGTTATGGCACTTTTGCGGAAGCGACAAAACTTGATATACCTCTGGTGACCATTCCCCGGGATGACTTCGCGGAAGCTAATTTTCTGTTAGCAGGGATTGTGAATTATCATCACCATCAAATTATCACTTCCCAGGAATTTTTTAGCGGTAATTGGGATTTTTTGCGTCAAGAACCCCAGCAACCCCAGCAATCTCAAGGTTTAGCTAAAGATGGTAATGAAGCGATCGCCCAGGCTGTGATTGACTATTTTCACAGTTTGTAGTATGTAATAAAACCTAACTAGGAACAAATTTGACGGAGCGCCTCTACTAAAACTTGATTTTGTTGGTCTGTACCCACGGTAATGCGTAACTTATGATCCAGTCCTGGGTGTGGGAAGTAGCGTACTAAAATCTGTCGTTCTTTGAGCCGTTGATAGAGGAATTGAGCATTTTCTTGGGGGGGTTGTACGAATAAAAAGTTAGTCTGGGAATCCCCAACCTGAAAACCTAATTGTTTTAAGTCCGCGGCTAGTTTAGTCCGTGATGCTTTCACCTTGGCTACACAAGCATTTTTATAAGCTTGATCTGTCATAGCTGCGGCTCCCAATGCGCAGGCGATCGCATCAATGTTATAGCTATCCTTCACCTTAAACAACCCATCGAGTAAGCCAGGATTTGCCACCCCGAAGCCTAGACGTAACCCTGCTAAGGAGTAACCCTTAGAAAGTGTGCGAACCACAATTACGTTATCATATTCCTTCACCAAAGCCAGTGCATTCTCCTGTGCAAAATCTACATATGCTTCATCAATGACCAAAACCCCAGATAATCGGCTTGCTAGCTTTCTCAGGTCTTTCATGGGGACAATACACCCCGAGGGACTATTAGGGGATGCGATGAACGTCACATTTCCATCAGCGGTAATTAGTTCTTCCAGGGGGAATCTGTCATCTTCTCCATAGGGAATCTCAATAATTTCTGCCCCCTGTATTTGTACTAAGGTCACATATAGTACATAAGTTGGTATAGGGTAAACTACCTTTCTCCCGGGTTCAGCGCAGGTTCTAACTACTAGGTTCAAAACCTCATCACTACCATTACCGACAATAATCCAATCATGGGGAACACCCAAAACCTTGCTTGCGGCTCGCCGGAACTCTCCGCCTAAAGGTTCTGGATAACGTCGTAACCATTCCCCGTTAATATTCTTCAGCAGGTCTAGCACCACCGGTGAAGGAGGATAAGGATTTTCGTTACTATTAAGTTTAATTATCTCTAGGCCGGGTTGGGGTTGTTCGCTGGGGACATAGCTAGCCATTGTCCTGATATGATTGCGAAAATAGTTATTTATCATAGTTTATTAGGTAACTAAATTAGCTAAAGCCTTTTTCAGGCTCATGAAGTACACACCAATTCCCTATTCCCTGTTCGGTGTGTTCCCTGTTCCCTCAAACTAAAAAAATTTGTACCTCACGACCATGGGAAATGCTATATAACCTTGACACAGAGAAGTCATTAGCTTAATAGTAGTGAGTTGGTGTGAGCATGAGCTAGTTTTTGTCTAGGCGAGAAACTCCCATAACCCTAACTCCTGACTCAGGGTAGTCTAGTCACCTGGACTTCATATTCTTTAGTGTGTACTTATGGGATTTTATCAGCCTGTCACATGCCGCCTATAGTATCTCAAAAAAATTATTGCTTGTACAAAAAAACTAACAATTATGTCATCTAATGAACCTACCCCCAATGGAATTAATGAGGCTGAAACTCAACAACCCGCACCTGAAGCTGAAGAAGTAAGTATCGATACTGAAAATCAGGTAGAGATTGAAGAACCTGAAGCAATCTTTCAAGCTATTGGGGTAATTGTTGGAGATGTCAACCTGAATGAAGATGGTAAAAACACTGTTACTATTGGTAATTTTGATTACCCACTTTTTTACATTCCCCAAAAACGCAAAGTATTTGACGCTCTGATTAAAGAAATAGAAACTACTGGGAACCGTACTTTTAGGTTGGTTGTTTATCCTAAAGTCATTCATTTTCCCCGTAGAGATCAACCCCATAGCGTCACTTTTCAGCTAGTTGGCTTTGACAGAGGGCGAGAAAAACAGACAGTTTCAGCGGAGCTAGAAGACAACGAGTTTAAATTCTCAGGACTATGGCAATTTATCCCCGTCTGTCAAACCCCCTGTATTTCTGTTTTCCGCAATTTTACTCGCGAAAGACTTGAATATATTAAACAAGCGGAGGCCAGTAAAAAAGTCAAATTTATGAAGGCTAGCCATCTACCCTTATTCTGGAAGGACTCACCGGTTAGACCTTTCCGATTTAATCCCAAAGCTGAAAAAGAAGACCAAGGACATGCGGTATTTGTCTCATTGAAAGCCAAATTTCTGCCTGGGCGTAATGTCTTCGGTTTTGTGGCCCTATTAGCGCCACCCCAAGAAACCGCACCTAGATTTCTCAAAGCATCTAAAAAGGATAAAGCTACGGCGCTGCAGGAATCTAGAAAAAATCAACCCACGGTACCGCCAGTATCCAAAAAGGTTGATACCAAGCCCAGCAGTAATCTACCCAAAACTATTATCAAAAAGAAGTCCCCAGAGGCTAAAAACGACGGCGAGAAATAGGTTCAGCCCACAGGCTCACGCCTGTGGGCTACTCAGATGAACAATTTTCGCCCATTACCTATGATTTAGAGGATGATTCATAGTATCTAATTGCAGCAGCGCCAAGACATAATCCTAGTAATTGTACCCAGAAGGAGAAGTTACCTGAGTTGACATCGGATGCAGTCATGTTTAAGCTGCCAATGCCATAAAATAGCTGTTGTATAAACCACCAAAATAGGTAAGAATAGGCAGGTAATTCTACTGGTATGTATAAGATTAACAGGGGCATGATAGTATCAATTTTACGTTGGGGAAACTTGCTGAGGTAGGCTCCTAAAATAGTGGCGATCGCCCCATTTGCGCCAATTAATGGTACTGTCAAACTCGGTTCTAAAATAATTTGTGCTATTCCCGTGAGTATCCCCCCTCCTAGATACAAAGCTAGGACACGTTTATAACCAATGACACTCGACAAGGTTTTACCAAAAACCCATAAAAATATCAGATTCCCGACAATTTGACTAATACTACCATGGAGAAACATGGCTAAGAAGAGGGAAGGTAAGCGCCAAAAAACAACCACCCAAGCAGCTGGATTTAAATAGATAGCATGGGTAATTGCACCACTAATCTGAGCGGGAATCAAACCCCAGCTATCAATAAAAGATGCTAATTCCCCGGTTATTCCTAGTTTTATTTGCCAGAGAAATATAGCAATGTTAATACCAATCAGCCAATAAATAACAATTGGTGGATGACGCAGCCGAATATGATCACTAATAGGAATCATCTATCTCATGTTTTGCCTCAAACCACCCCATCATATCAACAATTGATTAAAGAAATTCCGGGATTTAAAACCGTGAGCAAACCCCCTAAAACCTGGGCAAAATATTTAATTTTTCCCGCCAATCCTGATCATAGCGCAGAGTTATAACTTGATAACTAGTATTGTATCTGAGGTTATCCCGCTGAATTTGGTCCTGTTTTTTTTGCTCAGGGCTATCATGTACAGAGCCATCACAGAAAATTGCGATCGCCTCTTGCTCATAAACAAAATCTGGTTTACAGTCAGCTTCAGGGATGAACTTTTGCGCCGTATCGGGTAATTTAAATAATGTTCCCTGGTGCAAATTCCCGTAAAGCCACAGCACGGAGACGGGAGATAAATTCACCGCCATCATTAGTAGGAATGTAAGCCCTCACTGGTAAGCGGGGGAAGTTGAACCCTGGTAAAAATCCCTCAGCTGCAAAGTAGCGGTAGGGATAAAATTCAAATTTGTGATTATTGTTACCTTGCTTGTATCCTATCAGTAAATCTATTTGTCGTTGGGCTTCCCGTTCTTGGGCTTTGGCGTTGTCCCGTTCTTCTTGATTCACACCACCAGCAACAGAACGATCAATAGTCAGTCTGGCTGCGTCTCGTTGTTTAACTGCTTCACGGTATAGTTCACGCCAGCGATCGCACTTTCTATCAAAAGTATTCAGTGCATTTTCGATAGTAAATTGTAGCCAATGATCAGAATACCAAGAGGTTTTTTGTAAATCACAAGAAAATCGCAAAAAAGGCACTTCCTCCACTTGGCTTTAGACAGTGGAGGAAGTGCCAACGGCGAATTGATTCGCCGTGATGATATAATCAAGGTGCGAGTAAGAATAACCATCTGCACGAAGAAGTATTTTGAGC
>NZ_JANQDF010000147.1:0-8037 GCF_029891675.1 Anabaenopsis tanganyikae CS-531 | reverse complement strand
ATTAAAAGACCATTGTCCGGATAAAATCTTCCTTGTCCACTTTCCTTCCTTGTCTTCGGTGGTCTTGCCTTCACAGATCATATTAAAAACCTACCCTTGTAAGGAGAGGGTGGGGTCAAACAATAGTTGATACACTAATCACGACTTGACAAACATCATTTTAGAGATTTTACGTGATTTTTCCTAGTGGGTCGCCCGGGATTCGAACCCGGAACTAATCGGTTAAAAGCCGAGTACTCTACCGTTGAGTTAGCGACCCTTTTGTTTTGCAACTTTGTCATCATAACATGGGCTTCTGGGATTAGCAAGTATTTTTATAAAAGATTTGCTGTTAATCTCACAGATGCGGTGCTGCTAGCTTTTGGAGCTAATACCGTCAGATTTTCGCCGGTATTCAGGGCATTACGGGGGGCTGTCCAAGGTTCTAGACAGTAAAAGTCTTTGCCTTTGATGGTCCAAAACACCAGACGAGAATAAATGCGATCGTAATCTAAAGTTAACTTGAGTTGACGATTGGGGTCTATGACTGTGGCAGATTGGCTAGTCAAACCCCCAAAACCGACATCAATTTCTTCACGGGTAAAATCAAAACTACCATCAAACGGGTGAATTTCTTTAGTAGATTGGTCTTGATATTCTTGGGAGGGGATGTGAAACTGTAGCTGATGCTTATCACCACTGGTCAAAAAGTAGGGATGGAAACCCGCAGAAAAGGGCATGGGTGTAGATGACAAATTTTGATACTGCTGTTTAATTTCTAGAGTATTGCCTTTTAACTCGTAAGTAAAAATGAGTTGAAAGTCAAAAGGATAAACTGCTTTAGTTTGGTCATTGCTCTGGAGTAGGAGAGTCAGGCTAGCTTTATCTTGAGTTTCCTGGTGAGTCACTTCCCAAGGTAAATCACGAGCAAAACCATGTTGTTTGAGAGTGTACCTTTGCCCGTTATAGGTGTAAATGTTATCTGGTAAATTTCCGCAGATAGGGAACAGAATCGGATTTCCACCTCTGACACTCAATTGGGGATGGGTAAAGCGTTCACTATCCAGATAGAAAATTTCTTGGTTGCGGACACGCCACCGGGTGATAATCCCGCCTCTTTCCGGTACGACTTCTATTTGAGAGCCTGCGGTTTCATCGGTGAGGATGTAAGTCTTGTATTGTTGCTGTTCAACAGTGATAGTAAACACAAGTTTTAGTCCTTAATAGTAGAGCGGATCATCTTTGTGTTTAGGTCTTGGTGATGAAAGTGAATTGTACTCACCACCAAGACACTAAGACACCCAGGTAAATGAAATCTACTCGTCTTCTGCGAACACGAAGCGATATAACTCCCTGGGGTCGGGTTCGGGGCTACTTTCAGCGAACTTGACGGCATCGTCGATGAGTGCTTGAATTTTGCCATCAATGGCCTTGAGTTCGGCCTCGTCGGCTAAGTTTTGCTCAGTCAGATAAGCGGCAAACTTTTTAATGGGGTCACGGGAAAACCAGAATTCCTTCTCGGCTTTGCTGCGCATTTCATCTGGGTCTGCTAAGGAATGACCCCGGAAACGGTAGGTAAGGGCTTCAATTAATGTGGGACCTTCACCAGCACGGGCGCGGGCTACAGCTTCTTGAGCCACGGCGCGCACTGCTAGCACGTCCATACCGTCTACTTCCACCCCAACCATGTTAAATACACTGGCTTTTTTGTAAATTTCTGGCTGGGAGGTAGCTCGTTCGTGAGACATCCCAATAGCCCATTTATTATTTTCCACTACGAAAATTATCGGTAGTTTCCACAGGGCTGCCATATTTAAGGTCTCGAAAAACTGACCGTTGTTAGCTGCACCATCGCCAAAAAAGCAAGCTGTGACTTGGTCGGCGTTTTGGTCTCCTAAAACTTCGCGGCGGTATTTAGTTTGAAAAGCTGCTCCTGCTGCTACAGGAATTCCTTCGGCTACAAAGGCATAACCACCTAGTAGTCCATGCTCGGCAGAAAACATATGCATGGAACCACCACGCCCTTTGCTGCACCCTGTGGCTTTACCAAATAACTCTGCCATCACTTCTCGAGCTGGTACACCAGCACTCAGAGCATGAACGTGGTCGCGATAGGTGCTGGAAACAAAATCTTCACCGGGTCGCATGGATTGGATAACACCTGTAGAAACGGCTTCTTGACCGTTGTATAGGTGGACAAAACCAAACATTTTACCTCTATAGTACATCTCGGCGCATTTGTCTTCAAATGAGCGCCCTAGTACCATATCTTCATACAAGCGTAACCCTTCTGCTTTGGTGATTTTGGTAGTAGCGGTGTCAAATGTAGGTAAGGTGCGTTCTTGAACCATTATTTTTTTAGTATTCCTATAGTAAAACTGAAATTTACCATCTCAAATAAGTTGGTTTCAGACAATATCTGTTTTTGATCAGCTAGTATGTGCTAAAGTCAACGACCAAAATTTAGGCACCAAACAGGTTTATAGGCAATAGAGGAGAAACAATGAGTGAATTTTTGATTTTTCTACCCACCCTCTGGGAGGAGTTGACCTCTGATCTACTCCTGTTTATAGGCTATCAATCAGGATAGCTCGGTTTCTGCATATCCATGAACAATTTAAAGAAAATCATGGGGCAATTTTCTGTATGGAGCTATATTTTGGGAAATTCCATTTATTTATGTTATAATGCTGTTCATTTAATTTAATTGATACCTACCCTTTTTGAGGATACTTTCTCTAACTGCATAGCTGGGTAAGTGCTGAGGATGTTTAGCATCTATGAGTTACTACCGGCAGAAATACTAACAATTACAACAAGGTATTGGCGGTTTCTAGGCAACTGCAAATTTTTACCAGTAAAATTCAAAAGAACTAATGTTATATTATACACTTATAATGTAAATCCTTCACGGTATTATTCAGTGTAGGATTATGGCACGGTTTTACATACCTGGAATGCTCTAGGTAAATTATGTTGATCACGGTGCAGGGGAAGTAGACTGTGCGAATTCCGCTAGATTACTACCGAATTTTGGGATTACCGTTAGCGGCAAGTGATGAACAGTTGCGCCAGTCGTACAGCGATCGCATTGTCCAATTGCCACGACGGGAGTATTCTCCGGCAGCAATTTCTGCTCGCAAACAACTTATAAAAGAAGCTTACGTGGTTTTATCCAATCCTAAAGAACGTAGCAGTTATGATCAGCTTTATCTTGCCCATGCCTATGGATCTGACGGCAATGGTAATGCTACTGTTGCCGTGGGAACCCACACAACCAGTAAGAAGACTGATACTGATATCCAGAGCCTGGGAATCGAGATTTCCGAAAAAGAATTAGTTGGTGCTTTATTGATTCTGCAGGAACTCGGGGAATATGAACTGGTGCTGAAGTTGGGTAATAATTACCTTACCAACAATAGCAAGGTAATATCTGCCAAACTGGCAAATAATCTCGAAAGTGAAGATTTTCTTGCTAGTTCTGACTACCCGGATGTTGTTCTGACTGTTGCTTTGGCTTGTTTGGAACTGGGGCGAGAGCAATGGCAGCAAGGTCACTATGAAAGTGCGGCTGTTTCTCTAGAAACTGGTCAACAAATGCTAGAGCGTGAAGGGCTATTTTCTAGTGTGCAGGCGGAAATCCAGGCTGACTTGTATAAATTGCGTCCCTATCGGATTTTAGAATTGCTGGCATTACCTGAAGACAAAGTTGAGCAACGACAACAAGGCTTGGCATTTTTGCATGAGGTGTTAAATGAGCGCGGTGGAATTGATGGCAGTGGTAATGATCAATCGGGTCTGAATGTAGATGATTTCTTGCGCTTTATTCAGCAATTACGCAACTATTTAACGGTTGTAGAACAGCATCAGCTCTTTGAAGTGGAAAGCAAGCGCCCTTGTGCTGTTGCGAGTTACTTGACAGTTTATGCGCTCATAGCACGGGGATTTAGTCAAGGTCAACCGGCTTTAATCCGTCAGGCTAGGCAAATGCTGATGCGGTTAGGAAAGCGTCAAGATGTGCATTTAGAACAAGCTTTGTGTGCTCTGCTACTGGGGCAGACCGAAGAGTCCACCCGGGTTTTAGAACTAAGTCAAGAATACGAAGCTCTGGCTTTTATTCGGGAAAAATCCCTGAACTCTCCGGACTTGTTACCGGGGCTATGTTTGTATGCGGAACAGTGGTTAAAAGATGAAGTATTCCTGCACTTTCGAGATTTATCTAAGCAGCAAGCCTCGCTCAAAGATTATTTTGCTAACCAACAGGTGCAAGCTTATTTAGAGGCGCTACCTACTGACGCAGTAACTACTGATCAATCCCCTGTGATCAATCGTCAGTCTTTTTCCCTGGATACCCGGGAGAGCGCTCATTCCAGTGGTGTTTCTTTCAAATTTACTCAAGGTCAAACAGCTAATGTGGATTTGTTACAAATCCCAGAGCATCATAGACAGGAACATCCTCACTTCACCCCAACTGGTGGGAACGCCCGGCCAGATAAATTTTCACGTAGTACTAAATCAAACTATAATGTAAGTAAAATTCCGGTGAATGAACCTAGAGCCAAAGCGGTGAAACATCATCCCCATGGTGCTAGTAAGTCCACGCCTGAAGTCAAAAAGCGGCGGAGAAGAAAGCCGCGTCAACCTGTCAACCGGGGTTATCCTCAAAGGCAAACTGGGTTGATTCCCACTAAGATGGTAAAAAAAAGACTTATTTTGACTGTCTTTGGTTCTTTGGTAGGTATCTTACTGATTTGGCTGTTAGTTTCTACGACCTTTGGATGGGTAAAAAATTTGTTATTCCCGGAGCCGATTTTGTCAGGGGGACAGTTGTCTGTACAACTCAATGAACCACCAATCGATATCCCCGACCCAACTAGGGAGTTGGAACCCCCAAAAGGTTCTCTGAGTGATGCTATGGCCCAAGAAGTGATTCAAACTTGGTTATCTACTAAATCTGAGGCTTTGGGTCCAAAATATAACCTGGATGGTTTACCACTGATTTTAACAGATACGATTATTTCTCAATGGCGGGGGCTTGTGCAACAGGAGAGGTCACAGAATCGCCATCGGACATATCACCACACTGTGAATCTGGAATATGTTGATCAAAAATCGGATCGGGCTTTAGTGGTGGCTAGGGTCAGGGAGGTAACACAGTTCTATCAATTAGGACAGATCAGAAATTTTAAGGATGAAACTTTGCGGGTGCGATACTCTTTAATTCGACAAGGGGATAGGTGGCGCATCGACGGTATGTCAGTGATTAATTAGATTGGTTTGACTGACCTGCACTAAAATTACTCAGTTAAGCGCAAATGTCAAGAGTCCATGACATTGCTTCTATGGTCTCCTACTCGATGCAGCCAGGTTGTCATGATTTCATGACAATTCGATCCCCAAACAGTTGATAAATGGGTAGAACCGGCAAAACAACGCCTGTAACCCCCTTGATTCCTACCCGGGTTTACTGCTTAATATTTAATTAATAAAAAAAGTAATCCGATCCCAAAGAAATGCTGATCATGGCATCATCTAGGAATCGAAAGGCTAAAAAACTAAAAAGTTAACAACTGGGCAAAACCAGAAGTCGGGAATCAGAAACTCATCTGGGACAGATAAGATTTGATTTTATAGGAAATTATATCACCCAGGTAAGTCATTTACCTTACAAACTACTGGAGTCCAAAATTATGGCAAAAGAACGCCCACCACTAGAGGAGATGACACTCAGGCAACTACGTAAAGTTGCCAGTGAATATAGCATCTCCCGCTATAGCCGCATGCGTAAATCTCAGCTGCTGGCAGCAATTCAGGAAGTTCAACACAGTAAAGTATCCCTTAATCCAACTCGTTCACTGGAGGCGCAGGAAACCGTGGAAGCAGCAAAATTTGAATTAGGTCAAGAAGATCGTACTGGTGGTTCTCTGGCTGATGTTGATGAAGGAATCGCTGACCTACCACAAGGTTATGGTGAAAGCCGGATTGTACTGTTACCCCGTGATCCTCAATGGGCTTATGCTTACTGGGATATTCCCAATGAACATAAGGCGGAACTACGACAACAAGGGGGACAACAACTAGCACTGCGCATCTACGATGTTAGCGATGTGGATCTTGACCTTCAACGTCCTCACAGTATTCAAGAGTACCCCGCCGACGAACTGGCAAGAGAATGGTATATTCCTATTCCAGTAAGCGATCGCGATTATGTGGTAGATATTGGCTACCGTACTGCTGACGGTCGTTGGTTAGTATTGGCACGTTCTGCAAGAGTCCACATTCCTCCTGTTTATCCATCTGACTGGATTGAAGACGCTTTTGTGACTGTCAACTTTGAAGAAGACCTGCGGGGTAAAACTGTTTACGAATTAGTTCCCCCTGGGAAGAAAGTTGTGGCTGCTGTGGAAGATAGCAGTAACGCTATATACGAGCAAATTTTCGGCTTGGCTGAGTCTGCTGAAGCTCAACGGGTTGCTGGTTCTCTGTTCGGTTCTATGCAGCAAGTACCTAGTTCTGCAGGTCCCCAAGAGGCTTTGAGTTCCTATGTTTTCCCCTCTGGTGTGGGTATGTGGGCTGTCCCCACTATGTCCGGTTTAACCATGTCTGGGGTAGGTATGTCTGGGGTAGGTATGTCTGTCGGTGCTGTACCAGTGCGTCCTCGCAAGTTCTGGTTAGTTGCTGATGCGGAGTTGATTGTTTACGGTGCTACTGAACCGGATGCTACTGTGACTATTGGTAACCGTGAAATTAAACTCAACCCTGATGGTACGTTCCGCTTCCAGATGTCTTTCCAAGATGGTTTAATTGACTATCCCATTGTGGCTGTAGCTGCTGATGGTGAGCAAACAAGGTCAATTCAAATGAAGTTTAATCGTGAGACTCCATCACGGAATACTAATACTAAGGATGAGGCTGTTTTAGAATGGTTTAGCTAAGTTGCCGTTTGAGAATGGTTTAGCTAAGTGTCTGATGATTATAAGGTGCTATTTTTTTTTCAAATTTTAGGTTCTTACCCGCTATATGGAGTTTATAGCGGGTTTTGTTTGTCTTGGAGGTCCAGATGTAGCCCATTGATGGAAGTAAAAGAGTTTGTGCTACCCAAAACAAAATTTTCTGATGTCAGACTTATCCTTTATTTTTGATCATCATTACCTTGACAATATTATGGGCTGTTTCATCTGGAATTGCTAAAGACTTCCACAAATAATTTAAAAGGTCTTCTTCTTCTTTAGTTACTTCACCATCTGCTAACGCCAAGTCTGTAGCTACAGCAAAAGCGGTTTCATATAAGTCATGGGGAAGAGAGGAAACTGCCAATTTAATAAAGCCATCAAATCCTTGGCGTTTGATGAGTGAGCACAACTTGTCAAACATCCTCCTTAGCACTTCATTGGGGTAGCTACGAAACAAATGCATTCGGTTTAAAGTTGCCATCATTGTATGAGCTTCTTCGTCTGTTAAGTAGCCATCAGCAGCAACAGTCGCCAAAGTAATAGCTGCAAATGCTTCCGCAGGTCCCAAGACGGAATTATTTTGTGTTTGCAGATTAGAATTATTTCCGAATAAACCCATAATAGGAAAGTTTTCTCCTGGTAAATATGGTTATTATAAGCACCTTTAAAGTCAATGGCAATAGTTTTTGATGTCAAATATTCGTAGTTGATAGTTGAAAAATGGCACATAAAAATAAGATTTACGTTGAGTATAAATTCCATGAATTATGTCATCTATCAAAAGATAGATATTTAATTTTGTTTTAGGGAGTTAAAAGAAATCTCTTCTGGGCAAAAATCAGAACTAACTAACATACAGGAGCCAAAAAAAGCTGGGTTTATGGTGGAGTTCCCACACAGAAGATAAAAAAAACCCAGCAAAGTTAATGCTGGGTTTAGAGAATGTTTGTCAAGTCATGATTAGTGTATCGAATATTATTTGACCCCACCCCCTTCCTTACAAGGTTAGGTTTTTAATATGATCTGTGAAGGCAAGACCACCGAAGACAAGGAAGGAAAGTGGACAAGGAAGATTTTATCCGGACAATGGTCTTTTAAGGGGCTA
>NZ_JANQDF010000146.1:0-8793 GCF_029891675.1 Anabaenopsis tanganyikae CS-531 | reverse complement strand
CTCCAAAGGTGGAAAAGATGAATATAAGAATCTACAACTATTGCACAGACATTGCCACGACAAGAAGACAGCCAGAGATGGAAGTCTTACAGGTATTCATGACAAGAACCATATCACTGAGGAGCCGTATGAGGTGAAAGTCTCACGTACGGTTTTGTAGACGAGTCGGTTGGGTGACTGACCGGCTTAGTTTAATATTATTCCGTTTTTAGTGGCGATTTTTGTAGCTATTGGGATGTTTCGTGCTAGTGGCGCTCTGGATATCCTCACAGCCATAGTTTCTCCCCTTACCTCACTCATCACCCTTCCCCCTGAAGCTTTACCCATGGCATTAATTCGCCCTCTTTCCGGTAGTGGTTCCTTTGGGTTGATGTCGGAAATTATCAAAAATGACCCGGACAGTTTTCTGTCTTTTCTGGTTTCTACTATGCAAGGTTCCACGGAAACTACCTTTTATGTTATGGCAGTGTATTTTGGTAGTATTGGCATTGTTCGCACCAGCTATACACTTCCGGCGGCGCTGTGTGCTGATGCAGCGGGAATGCTGGCATCTTTGGCAATCTGTCGCATAATGTTTTAACGTAGATGTATTCTCAGCCAATGAATATCTTTAAAACCATTGTTACGATCATCAAAGTGATATCGACAATTTTTATCTCCGCTGCCATTGGCTGGGAATTGTGTAATATTTATATAGTCACACCCAGCAGCCTGAATTTTATTTTTTGGCTGGAACGTTTTGCCATTAGCGCCCATTTAATTGAGGCGGTGATTGGGGGTTTTTATGCCGGGAGAAAACAAGAAACACCTATCAAATATGGGATTTATACGTTTTTTGTGGGTACGGTTGCTTTGATGGAATTGTTTGCTCCAGAGGAAATTAGTTGACGGTTGACGGTTGACGGTTGACGGTTGACGGTTGACTGTACTAAGGGGCGATCGCTATGAAGAGGGAACAGAAATTGTGTATGAATCTTAGTTTAGTTGCTCCCTATCATTTGTGGAGGGGAAAGGTTTAACCCAGCGGATTTGTATAGCTGTATCAAGGGCGATCGCCCCCATGGCGAACCAAAATATACTTTCCCCGGCTTGGACTAAATCAGGTATAATATTATCGGTAGAGTTGAGCTGCGTTAAGCCCCGCACTAAACCGAAAGCCAGTACAGCACCGGATTTAAGTTGAGTGTTGTTATCTGTGCGGATAATGTAGCGGTAGGTAACACCAAAGAGGAAACCAGACAAACCAGCGATTCCCCCAGTCAGCCACCAATGAAAATTAATATTTGTATATAGACTTGCCAGTGTGGGAAAATACTGTACTAACACCATAGTATTTACCAGACTGGTAATTAGGAAGGCAAGACTTAAGGAAATAGCCGAAATTATTCCAGCTTTGAGAGATTCTAGGCGTTCGGCCATGGTTTGCATATCTGAAGTTTCCTTGGCTTTTGTTTATGCAGCCCTTTGACATTATTATGGGATTAGAGACGTTTTGTAATTATTGAGAAAGTGTAAGACTATGGCAACTTTAACACTTGGTTGGGTATCGCTGTTGGTTGTGTTTACTTGGTCAATTGCGATGGTAGTGTGGGGACGTAACGGACTATAGGGGAATCGTGGAAAATCCATTCCTAAATATTTTGGCCTTACTGGCCTTGCTGCTGCTGGTAGCGGTGACTGGTGGGGTTGGTTATCTGACCTTAGCAGATTGGCGCGATCGCCGTCGCCGAGAAGAGGAAAAACGCGAACTGCGACGCACTTCTCCCAAACGACGATAATTCGTTATTTGTAGGGACGTGATTTGATCATGTTCCTACACCATTTTTGAGTATTTCTCCTATTTGAGTTGGCGCAAGTATCACATCCGAAAAGGTGGTAATACTACTTTTTAGCTCAACTATGAGACTGGTCATAAATTGTTTGAGGAGGAGTTCTTAAATTCCAAACAATTCCCAGCCATGATAATAGGGTAAGAATGTAATGAGTAATATCTATTTCCCACCAATAGAAACCTTGACGTTCTGATGCGGGATAATAATGATGATTATTATGCCAACCTTCACCTAAAGTAATTAAAGCTAAAAACAGATTATTGCGACTATTATCCGAGGTATTAAAACGACGGTAACCAACGATATGGGCGAGAGAATTAATTGTAAAAGTTGAGTGATAAACCAGGACAGTACTTAAACAGAACCCCCAGATAAGCATCTGCAAACCAGATGTTTGTAGGCCAGGAAGATAAATCTGAAACAATATGCCGATAACAGTAACGGCGATTGCTAGCAAGATAGGCACCAGCATATGAAAACGGTTTAAATACTGTAACTCTGGGTATTTGGCAAAATCTCGGATCTTGCGTTCATCAGTCTGAGAATATTGAGGAGAGACTACCCAACCAATATGTGACCACCAGCCACCATGAATAATGGGGGAATGAATATCTTGTTCTGTATCTGCATAGTTGTGGTGATGACGATGATGTGCAGCCCACCATAATGGGCCTAACTGCGCCGAAGCATTACCTAAAACCGCCAGAATAAACTGAAAAAAACGGGTTGTTTGATAAGTACGGTGTGAAAAATAACGGTGGTATCCGGCGGTGATGCCAAACATCCGCACAAACCATAATAATAAACAAGTAATTAAAGCAGTCCAACTAAAACCTACCCAAAAAATCAATAATCCACCAATATGAACTGATATAAAAGGGATATTACCTACAAAATCTATTTGACGTTCTTGTTTTGATAACATATAAATATACTGAGTAATGACACACCCTGATTATTTAATCTTTGTTGTTTTCAAAGACCAAATTCTGAAAATCAAAATCTAAATTTTTCTTAGATCCATAAAATTTGACCCATCCATCTTGTGCAGTTTGTTATGTAGTGGGTTGACAGCATATTTTCTGATCAAAGTGTAGTGTTGCGGGCTGCTTATGGCTAGCCTACACAAGCTATCGACTGAGCGCTGACGGCGAAGTTTTGCCAGCTATTGATTTACCTCACCCAGATGAAATGTGCTGTGTCAGCAGACAAATTCAACAATATTGATTATCGGGCATTTTTGGTCATCGAGACTTAGTTCAATTTCAAAATTTTACATTTTGATTAGCTTCTATCATTAGGCATATTAGATTGATCTGTTGTGAAATAATCTTGGCAGAAAAAACTTGCCCCAGGAACATGATACCTCCCAGGGCAAGCTGACCCTTGAAAATAGTCCTTAAAGCTGCTTTACCTCGGAAACCAACTTAGAAACCATATCTTTGGCGCTACCAAAAAGCATGGTAGTTTTTTCTTTGTAGAATAATTCATTATCTACACCGGCAAAACCCGTACTCATGCCGCGCTTAATGACAATTGTCTGCTTTGCCCGATCTACTTCCAAAATCGGCATACCATAAATGGGGCTATTGGTATCGCTGCGGGCTGCTGGATTGACCACATCATTGGCACCAATTACTAAAGCCACATCCGCCCCTTCCAATTGGGGATTGATATCATCCATGTCATACAACTGGGTATAAGGCACATTGGCTTCTGCGAGTAACACATTCATATGCCCCGGCATTCGACCGGCGACGGGGTGAATAGCATACTTAACATCAACGCCCATGCGTTCTAATTGATCTGCTAATTCCCTGACAGTGTGCTGGGCTTGGGCTACAGCCATACCATAACCAGGGACAATGACGACGTTACGAGCATAACCTAACATCATTGCTCCTTCTTCGGGGTCAATGCTGCGGACTGTTTGATTGGTTGTAGTACCTGTAGCACCGCCACCACTAGGAGCGGACGCTTCCCCACCAAAGGCACCAAACAGCACGTTAAATAATGAACGATTCATCGCTTTACACATAATCTGGGTGAGGATTAAACCCGATGCGCCCACCAGTGCGCCAGCGATAATCAACATATTGTTCATGACCACAAACCCTGCGGCTGCGGCTGCTATCCCAGATAGGGAGTTTAATAGGGAAATGACTACAGGCATATCGCCCCCACCAATGGGGAGGACGAACATAACACCCAATACTAAAGAAACTCCTACCACGGCGAAGAATATGGGTAGGCTGTCGGGTGTGATGATTAAATAGACACTACCTACTAAGTAGGCAGCCAGTAGGGCGAGGTTAAATGGTTGTTGGAAAGGTAATTTAATGGGAGAGCCACTGATTAAACCTTGCAATTTGGCGAAGGCGATAAAACTACCTGTTAAGGTGACACCACCGATTAAGACATCCAGTAAAATGGAAATGTTTACATCTAGAGGTATGGGTTGGGCATTGCCAATTAACCGCCAGAACTCGGCAACGGCGATGAGTGCGGAAGCAGCACCACCTAAACCATTAAGTAAACCCACCATTTGGGGCATTTCCGTCATTTGGACTTTGTAAGCGGCGATCGCACCAATTCCGGCACCAATAGCCAAGCCGACTAAAATCATCTCATAGTTGAGTACCTGCTGATCTAAGAGTGTGGCGACAATGGCCAGCAGCATCCCCACAGCCGAGATCACGTTACCGTTACGTGCTGTAGCTGGGGAACCCAGTTTCTTTAAACCCAGGATAAATAATGATGCAGCGACCAGGTACGTCAGCTGAATCCCAGTTGGTAGAAAATCGCTCACGCCTTAACTTCCTTTTTCTTGAACATTTGCAACATCCGATCTGTGACGAGAAAACCACCGACAACGTTAACTGTCGCTAGTACCACAGCAATTAAACCGAGAATTACTGATATACTGGTATCTTTAGCACCAGCAGCTACAATTGCCCCTAATACAGCAATACCAGAAATGGCATTGGAGCCTGACATTAAGGGGGTGTGTAAAGTCGGTGGGATTTTGTTGATCACTTCAAAGCCAATAAAGGATGCCAAAACAAATACAAATAAAGCAGCGAGTAATGCTTCGGTCATGAACTGAAATCTCCTGTTTGTAACCACAGATGCACACAGATAGGTTTTGAGGGGCGGTTAGTTAAGTGCCGATTTGAGGACTCAAAGCTTTTAGCGCATCCTGCACTCTTTGATTGCGAATTTCCCCGGCGTGGGTAATGCAAGCCGCATCAATGATGTCGTCAGCAAAATCTACTTGTAGAGTTTTATCTTTGATTAATAATTGCAGCAAGGATGTTAAGTTCTTAGAATACAGCTGGCTAGCGTGAACTGGCATTGATGAGGGTAAGTTGATGGGGCCAATAATCGTCACGCCATTCCAGAGAATATCTTTACCTGCTTGGGTGCAAGCACAGTTACCCCCTTGTTCGGCTGCTAGATCTACAATTACTGAACCCGGTTTCATTTGTGCTACCATTTCCTCTGTTACTAGTCTTGGTGCTTTTCTCCCGGGTACTTGGGCGGTGGTAATCACGACATCGGCATTTTTCACGTGTTCCGCCACAACTTCCTGGGTACGTTGTTTACTAGCTTCGGAAATTTCTTTGGCATATCCTCCCGCTGCAGTTGTTTCTTCTTCGAGTTTGACTTCGACGAATTTCGCCCCCAGACTTTGCACTTCTTCTTTGACTGCGGGACGAATATCAAAGGCTTCTACTACCGCACCTAAGCGTCTGGCTGTGGCGATCGCTTGCAATCCCGCTACACCAGCCCCCATAATAAATACTTTAGCTGGGGCGATAGTGCCGGCGGCTGTGGTCAGCATCGGGAAATATTTAGGTAATGCAGCAGCGGCAATTAATACTGCTTTATATCCTGCTAGTGAAGCTTGGGAAGACAAAGCATCCATACTTTGCGCTCTGGTCGTACGGGGGATCATCTCCATACTCAAAGCTGTAATGTGCCGATTTGCTAGTTCCTGTACTACTGCGGGATTTCCCAAAGGATTAAGGAAACTGATTAACACAGATCCCTGTCGCAGTAATTCTATTTCTGAGCCGCCATTTTCTCGCTCTTTTGGTGGGCTAACTTTGAGTACAATATCTGCTTCACTCCATAATTTAGCTGGATCAGTTATAACTGTTGCTCCTGCTGCTTCGTAGGCAGAATCGCTAAAACAAGAGCCTTCTCCCGCACCTTTTTCTACCCATACTTCCAAACCTTGTTTCACTAACCGGGTAACGGTGTCAGGATTTAATGCCACACGTCGTTCACAAACTTCAATTTCTTTAGCAACTGCTATTTTCATGAAATCTCCTGGAGATAAATACCTCTTTTTTGGGCGTCACTGTCTGAGATGGCTTTTCCTGGTAGATAAACCCTTAAATACTTTTGCTTTTCTGTGTTGTAACCTCACTTCGCCCCTTGCAGATTTGACACTTGCCGATAGTCACAAATAGATTCACATATTACAAATCCTAAATTGATTACTAATTTTGCATCTTTCTCTTTAGTTTGTTTTAGGCATTGCAAAATTTTAGTATTCTTTCTTTACATATTTTTTTAGCGTTATTTTTTAATGATTGCTGCTTTGAATCAAGCTCATTTTCCTCAATCTATCCCTTGATTGGCCAATGCCCCCAGCACTGCGCTGGTGCGCAATCGCTGATTAGATAGATCAGTTTTTATCACAAAACCTTTGGAATTAGATGTATTTAGAAATATTTAGCAACAAAATTGATTTCTACTTAGTCTAAATTATAACTATATATAGGACTCCTATTTGATTTTTGAACAAGACTCAGTACACATGGCAATTCTTCTTACCTGTTCCCTGTTCCCTGTTCCCTGTTCCCTACCTAGACAAATCAATTCAGAAACCAAACCGGATTTCTATATTTTGAGTAAAACTTAAGCTTTCAAGAGTGATGGCACTTTTTGCTTCAATTTAACGTCAATTACCAGGGTGTCAGTAGTAAAGTTGAGTTAAGAGGACTCAAGACTTAGTTTATATCACTAACCTGTTTTCTGGTGGAGGAAACCTAGACTATGCAAAATTTACAATTTCCTGGTTGTGATCGTCAACTGCTTGTGAGACTTGTTTCGGCTCTAGCCGTCACTAGCTCTTTGTTGACTGGGTTTCCAGTCATAACTGTAGCTCAAGGCTTACCGGGACTGACGCTATTTGGCGGCGTTAGCAGTAAAAATCAGCTTCCCTTTAGATTAGACTTTGGCGGACAGGCTAATAGCTGGGAGCGATTCAGACTGCGAATACCAGCCAAAAAAATGAACTTAGCCGCATCTCAGTTTGTGGTTAGCTACCCAGATTATTACGAAGGAAGTTTCGACCCGAACAAAGTGGAGGTCAAAGTCAAAGGTGAAAAAGTTCCCCTAGATGAAGTCAAATGGAACAAAGAAGCTCGCCGTATAGAAATTTTCCCCCAAAAGCCGGTAGCAGCCGGAGGAGAAGTTGAGTTAGTGCTGTCAGACGTCAAAACACCGAGTTTTGGGGGGATGTATTATTTTAACTGTCAGATTCTCTCTCCTGGGGATTTACCCTTAGAGCGTTATGTGGGAACCTGGGTTTTGAGTATCTCTTGAGCAATCATTTTTACTAAGGGCGGGTATGCCTAGGCTACGGAAGATATCACAGATTTGCTTAATTATTAACGATGGTCTTGATCAACCCGCCTGATTAATTGTTGAGGACATTTAAAAAAAATATCATTTTTAGTTCTGGAAGTGATATAGTAAGGGATTGTAACTTTTTATAAAAATCGCCTAAGAGGAGAACGGGATGAAGAGGACCCTGGGCGGCACTTGCCGTAAAAGAAAAAGAACTTCTGGTTTTCGGGCTAGGATGCAGACACCAACAGGAAGAAATGTGATCCGATCCAGAAGAAAAAGGGGACGTCATCGTCTGAGCGTTTAGGAAATTTCAAGAAGACCAGATGTGGCTTTGCCCAAAGCAAATCGATTAAAATCTCGAAAAGATTTCCAAGCAGTTTTCCGGGAAGGAATTCGTCGTCACAGTTCTCATTTCACATTGAGAGCTTTAAAACCTTCAGGGTTGAAAAAGCCTTCCTTGGATACTGTAATCAGTGAGCAGCCACTATCGAGCACAAAATTTGGCGTTTCTATTAGCACAAAAGTCAGCAAAAAAGCAGTAATTCGTAATCGGATCAAACGCCAGATTACAGCTGCACTGCATGAGCTATTGCCAAAATTGTTTCCAGGTTGGCGGCTAGTCATTGTTGTCAAACCAGCAGCAGCAGAATCTCAGTGCGTAAGCCAGCAATTTCTGCAAGAATTAAAAGAGTTGTTGGTAAAAGCTGAGGTGTTTGATGGGCATTCGTGAAGAAGTTTATTATGAGGGAGGCCCCCACATCGGGGACTTAATCCTCAATGTGTTGATTGGACTAACTGTCGTCGGGCTACCATTGACTGTGGGAGCCATTGTCAGAGCATTATGGCTACGTTTCCGCATCACTGACCGCCGGATTTCCGTAACGGGAGGTTGGAGAGGAGGCGATCGCACGGATATCATTTATTCAGAGATTGTGAAAATTGTCAAAGTTCCCCGTGGCATTGGCTTTTGGGGAGATATGGTATTAACCCTCAGAAATGGTAGTCGCCTAGAAATGCGGGCTGTTCCCAATTTCCGCCAGACTTATGACTACATCAATGAAAGAGTTAAAGCTAAAAATCCCCTATATAGCGCTGCGGCTGACAAGTAATAGGGAGCTAGTCCTAAGCTGACTATTTTATAGACAAAGCTATACTTATGTTGACAAGTATTGACATAAGTGAGTTAAGAAAATCGCCCACTTGATATATAATCCTACGATATCAAGTATTGAATTAAGACTATTGCCAACGCGAAAACCAAGCAATGATAGCGGTAGTCTTTCTTGGAAATCTTAACTTGAGAAATATCGCGTCT
>NZ_JANQDF010000145.1:0-13022 GCF_029891675.1 Anabaenopsis tanganyikae CS-531 | reverse complement strand
AAAAGATGAGAAAAGACCCCTAGGAATACCTACAATGTATGATAGGGCATTACAAGCGCTTGTCAAACTGGCATTAGAGCCAGAATGGGAAGCAAAGTTTGAACCCAATTCATACGGATTTAGACCAGGACGCTCATGTCACGATGCCATACAAGCAATATTCAAATCCATAAATGTCAAACCTAAGTTTGTCCTGGATGCAGATATTGCTAAATGTTTTGACAAGATTAACCATAAAGCATTGTTAAAGAAACTGAACACCTACCCTAAACTACGCCGTCAAATCAAAGTGTGGTTGAAAGCAGGTGTGGTTGATAGCAGAGTCTTATTTCCTACAGAAGAAGGCACACCACAAGGTGGTGTCATATCCCCTATCTTGGCAAATGTAGCCTTACACGGTATGGAAGAAGTTCTTAAAGAATATGCTTCAAAATTACCAGGTAAAGGTTCTAAAACAAATAAGGCGGAAGCAATATCAATCATAAGATATGCAGATGATTTTGTCATTCTGCATGAAAATCTGACAGTTATCGAACAATGCAGGGAAATCTTAGTTAAATGGCTAAATGAAATGGGATTGGAATTAAAGCCTAGCAAGACCAGATTGGCTCATACCTTGTATGAACATCAATCAGAAAAACCTGGATTTGATTTCCTTGGCTTCAATGTGAGGCAATGCTCAGTTGGTAAATACAACTCAGGATTGAATACGCATAAGGAAATACTAGGATTTAAAACCATCATCACCCCATCTAAGAAATCTGTTAAGAGACATTACGAAAAGGTTTCGGACACCATCAAAAGAAACTTACCAACACCACAATCGAGATTGATAGGTAAACTTAATCCTATAATTAGGGGATGGTGTAATTACTACTCATCGGTAGTAAGTAAAGAAATCTTCAGTAATATCTCTAAACAGGTTTATCAACGGTTTTACAGATGGGCAAAGCGCCGACATCCCAATAAACCCAGCAAATGGATAACCAATAAATATTGGCATACCATTGGAGGTAATAACTGGGAATTTGCAGTAAAGATGGATGATAAGTTCATCAAACTTTACAGACACCCAGAGACTCCCATTGTACGTCATATCAAGGTTAAAGGCAATGCCTCACCATTTAACGGTGATTGGGTATATTGGAGTTCAAGAATGACAAACCATCCCGAAGCCAATAAAAGAGTAGCGACCCTACTTAAAAGGCAAAAGGGTAAATGTCCAGAATGTGGGCACTACTTTAGGGACGGTGATGTAATGGAAGTTGACCACATCTTACCCATATCTAAAGGTGGAAAAGATGAATATAAAAATCTACAACTATTACACAGACATTGCCACGATAAAAAGACATCCAATGATGGAAGTCTTGTAGGTATTCATGACAAGAACCATATTACCGAGGAGCCGTATGAGGTGAAAGTCTCACGTACGGTTTTGAAGACGAGTCGGTTGGGTGACCGACCGGCTTAGTTTAATAAAAAGTGAATGTTAAAAAGAGCTAGTGTCAATCAACAACTCACTAGTTCGAGTAAGTAAAAGATTTTTGGGAACCTAGAAAGCAATCATAACTAATACAATTTCTAAGCGCCTGTGTTATGGCTAACAAACTAAAACAAACCATCAAACCCTTGTTAAAGGTTTTCTTTCTTTTCAGCCTAGTGTTAACTTTAGCACTTAGCCATGGTGATAATGCATTAGCAGCCCGCAGCGGTGGTCGCATCGGTGGCGGCTCATTTAGAGCGCCTTCTAGCCGCACCTACACACCGCGTACTTATGCGCCTCCTGGTGGTGGAGGATACTATCCCGGTGGTGGTTTCGGCTTTCCCTTCTTGATTCCCTTTTGGGGGATTGGTGGTGGGTTTGGCGGTCTATTTACCATCTTAATTTTCTTGGCGATCGCGAATTTCTTGGTACAAACCTTCCGCCGTGTGAGCGGTGGTGAAGGGGTAGACGTAGAGTATAGCAGCAATCCTGCTGTTTCTGTAACTCGGTTACAAGTTGGTTTATTAGCGCAAGCGCGTGGTTTGCAAACCGAACTTGACCAGATAGCCGAATCTGCTGATACTAACTCCCCAGAAGGGAGAGCAGAAGTATTGCAAGAAGTCAGTTTGGCTTTACTGCGTCATCCAGAATATTGGGTCTACGCAGGTGGGGGTACGCAGCAAGTTAAATTAAATGCGGCTGAAAGTCAGTTTAACCGTTTATCATTAGCCGAACGCAGCAAGTTTAGTGAAGAAACTCTCTCTAACGTCAACAACCAGCTGAAAGCAGCTTTGAAAAAAGAGGCTTTACCCCCTGCTGACCAAATCAGTGAAGCACCAGGGGAATACCTAATTGTTACCCTACTAGCGGCGACATTAGGGAAGTTGGAAATCCCAGAGGTTAACAGTGCTGATGATTTGCGTCAAGTTTTGCGGCGAATTGGTGGAATTCCAGGTGATCAACTTTTAGCTATTGAGGTGCTTTGGACTCCTCAAGCTGAAGGGGATACCCTGACTTCTGATGATATTTTGGCGGAGTATCCTGATTTAAAACTAGTGTAAAGGTCTTCTTCGCAGATGATTCCATTGAGCCATTAGATAGAGTCATTCTATCTACTGGCTTGATTTTTTCGGCTGATATAGAATTTCCCATGCTCGTGAGGTAAACAGTTTTTTAGTTTTAGGGAACAGGGAACAGGGAATAAGTAATAAGTAATAAGTAATAAGTAATAAATTGGTGTGTACTTCATTAGATACACCAAAAGGCTTTATAGTTCTTAAAAGTTCAGAGTTTAAGACTTGTATAAAGCCACAAAAAAAGACAGTTAAAATTCTCTAGCTAAAATAGCGATAGTTGTTCAGATATTTCTTTAGCTTTGGGTTTATTTCCCTGGATTAAATTAAAAAGATAAGTACCAATTTCTTTTGCAAGCAATACCGGAACTGCATTACCAATTTGTTTATATTTAGAACTTATCGAACCAGAGAAGATCCAATCATCGGGAAAAGTTTGAATTTTTGCCGACTCGCGTACAGTTAAAGAACGCAACTCTACGGGATGACACATATCAGTAGCTTTTTGATGTGGACTTGTGGTTATTGTCGGAGAAGGTTTATCCCAGGATAATCTTCTATAAAAACCGACTTTTCCACCTCCCGAATCATAAGCACCGCCCATAGCCTCTTTTTTTAATTCCTCTGGTAAATGTCTCCAGTTTTGTCCTGCTTGTAATAATCTTAAGTATTTTAAGCGATTTTCTGAATAACTTATAAACTCTGACTCTCTATCAACTAAACCTGTTAAAGCATCTCTGAGAGTCCGCCATTTAGGTAGATGTTGACCATTTTGGCAATATTTGGGGAGAGGAAATGTAGCAGTCTCACCATCTCTAGAACCGATAAATACTACACGCTCTCTATTTTGTGGAACGCCATAATCTGCTGCTTCTAAGAGATTATAAACTACCTTATATCCTAGTTGTTTCATTTCTGATAGTACCACCCTTAATGCAGATCCTGGCATTTCATCATCTGCTAAAGGGGGATGATTTTTACCCCGTTCATTAATTGGTCTGTGACGAATAGGTGCTGAAAGTAAACCTTTGACATTTTCCATCAAGAAAAAACGGGGTTGAACTTCTTTAACAATACGAATAAATTCCATAAATAAACTACCGCGAGGGTCCATCACTGAACCTCTTTTTCCGGCGGTACTAAATGGCTGACAGGGTGGACCACCTGTTACTAAGTCTACTTCTCCCACTTGTAAAGCACGACCTAATTTTAAAAATCTTCCTCCTTCCTCAAGTAGTCTTTGGGAACTGAGTTTTTCTATTTCTCTAGGAACAGCACTTTCTTTAAGATCAGGTCTGTTAAGAAGAATTGTTTTTGCAGCATCATGGTCTTTTTCTACTACAGTCACTGTATGAAATCCGGCTGCTTCCATACCTAAATCCAGACCAAATGCACCTGTAAATAGGGAAATAGAAATCCCTTGATCATGTATCATGAGAAGGACTACCACACAGAGTAAATATTCTTGCAGTACAATTATACTACTTGTGGCTAAAATATTTCTAACTTTTGTATGAGCCGAGGATACCGCCATCGGGGGCGGAAATTATCCACTGTGGTGGGTAAATCCCAAGGTTCACCAGTATGTAAATGAATTTCATTCACATACTGGATTGTCCTTAAATTTTAGTATGTTTATCTACTATATTAGCTAAGTCTGGAACTGCTTCTTCTACGTGTTTTTTGGCGGAACTCCGGAATTTTTCATAGGTTCCTTTAACTATTTGCCGCTTTGTGTGCTGGATTCTAGCATCGGTAATACTGAGCATAGCGTCTGCTGTTTCAGAACGACTGGCGATGAGGTGAGATGCGGGATCACCCTTGGCTATACCCTCAGTCCAGAGAGGGTCAAGGGCTGTCAGGAATTGTGGTAGCAGCTGCTCGACAATATAAGGGATGTATCCGGGGTTCACTCCTTTTAAGGCGGTGAAGGCGGTTTTCAAGGCTATACCAGTGATACCTGATTTAGAAGCTAGCTGCTGATCAATCATTTGGCAGCAATCATCTATAAGCATAGCCTTTTTGTTGGCAGTTAACAGCTGTTCAGTTAATCCCATTTTATTGCTCCTGAATATCAATGCAATGCTAATTGTAAGCTAATGGCCATTTAACTGGGTTGACATGGGCGGGTTAAATACCCACAGGTGTTTTGCGGCCGAGTAGCTGATATCATTTCCGGGTGATGGCTATTTAAACCCGGAATCCTGTAAAATTCAGTTTCTCAGTAATCTTAAACCACTGAGTGTAACTAACACTGTTGAACCTTCGTGACCAATGACCCCAATGGGTAAGTTAATGTTGCCTAAAAAGTTACCGATTAACAGTAATATAATAAAGCCTAGAGCTATAACTATATTCTGTTTGACAATGGAGT
Organism: Anabaenopsis tanganyikae CS-531; assembly: GCF_029891675.1. Lineage (NCBI taxonomy): Bacteria > Bacillati > Cyanobacteriota > Cyanophyceae > Nostocales > Nodulariaceae > Anabaenopsis > Anabaenopsis tanganyikae. The sequence continues at coordinate 8,089 of NZ_JANQDF010000145.1, read as the reverse complement.
GCGATCGCCTACCTAATTCGATAGCTGTGGCTAATTTCTCTAATTTATCCGCCATCAATACTATATCTGCGGTTTCCAAAGCTACATCACTCCCGGCTATCCCCATAGCAATACCCACAGAAGCCTGGGCGAGGGCGGGAGCATCATTAATGCCGTCCCCCACCATAGCCACAGTTTGATACTCTTGTTGCAGCTGACGGATCACATTTAGCTTATCTTCAGGTAAGAGTTCCGCATACACTTGATCAATACCCACAGTCTGGGCTACGCTGTCAGCCGTGCGTTGATTGTCCCCGGTAATCATGACAATTTGCTCAACCCCTAACTTTCGCAAGCGAGTAATCATAGATACAGCTTCTGGTCTAATCAGGTCAGCAATGGCGATCGCACCTATGATCTGTTGAGCCTGTGCCACCCAAACCACAGTTTTACCCTGATTTTCCTGAGATTGCGCCCAGGTTTGTAACTCCTCCGGGGACTGGTCTACATATTCCCGGATAAAAGCTGTATTCCCCACAAACACCTGTTGATGGTTGACAAAGCCGACAATTCCCTGTCCGGGTATAGCTTGGACATCAACCCCACATTCCCAACCTGTACCAGCCGCCTGTACAATAGCCTTACCAATGGGGTGTTCAGAGCAGGATTCCAAAGCCGCAGCTATTTTTAATACTTCTGGCTCCGAATATTCACCACTAGAAATTACCCCATAAACTTGCAGATTACCTGTAGTTAAAGTACCAGTTTTATCGAAAGCAATGGCGCGAACCTGACCAATTTTTTCTAACTGCGCCCCATTCTTAAATAAAATTCCCTGTCGTGCACCATTAGCAATACCCGATAACAGTGTAGGCATAATTGCCGCCATCAGGGCACAGGGAGAAGCCACCACCAAAAAAGTCAAAGCACGATAAATAGTAACTTCCCAACTCCAACCCCAAATTAAGGGCGGTAAAAACACCAACAACACCCCGCCGACCACAACTACCCGGGCATAGATGCGTTCAAATTGCTCAATAAACTGTTGAGAAGGGGGTGCGTCCGTCTGTGCTTGTTCCACCAAACGAATCACACGCTGAATCAAACTGCTAGAAGGTGGTTTATGTACCCGAAGATGCAAAGCGCCAAAACCGTTGAGAGTTCCGGCAAAAACCTCATCTCCCACAGACTTTTCTATAGGTAAAGACTCCCCTGTAATTGCTGCTTGATTGAGGCTACTATAACCAGATATAATTATACCATCAGTAGGAATCAATTCACCTGGTTTAACAATAATTTCATCACCCACCTTGAGTTGAGTAATAGGCAGCATTTCTGCTTCTCCCCCCAGTAAAACCCGAGCTGTATCTGGTGTCAAACTCATCAAACTACGGATACTCTTCTCAGTGCGACGCATAGCGTAACCTTCCAGTGCGCCACTAATAGCAAAGATGAGGATCAAAATTCCCCCATCAATAATTAGATAGTATTCCCCACGCCATAAACCCAACCCAGCAGCACCCAGAGCAGCCACAATCATTAACAGATCAACATCTAATTCTTGTTCTTTAATCAGAGTGGTCAAACCCTCCCGGGCGCTATCATAACCACCAATCACATAAGCAGCGGGTAAAAACAGCAAAGCCCATCCTAACCAATCAACAGACAAAGCCAACCAACCCACAAACAAAAACATACCACAAAACACAGCCGCCAAAGTATCCGAACCTTCGGCAATAAATCTTGTTAAACCCCGATAACTCAGCATAATAACTCATTGATCACAATGCCCTCACCCTAAACCTTGACATCACTGTCAATGTCAAGCCTAAAATCGATAAAAACCACTTTGCGAACCTTTGCGTTAACCTTTGCGAACCTTTGCGTTTAAAAACAGATGACCACCCTAACAATCAAAGAACTCACCCAAGCAGTAGGACAAGGGATAACCCCGCGGATGGTGAGACATTACCATCAACTAGGACTACTACCACAACCACAGCGATCGCCTGGTAACTACCGCCTGTACACACATAGAGATATAGTTAGACTGCAGCGCATAGTCGCCTTAAAAAACCAAGGCTTTCAACTTAACCATATTCGCCAGATTTTAGAAATAGAACCAGAAACAGACAACAGCAAAAGCCTAACAGAGCAACTGCAAAAACAATATGGGGCCGTAATGCAGCAAATATCCCAACTCAGACAAACAGCCTCAGCATTAGAGAGCTTATTAGGACGCGATCGCCATTGTCAAATCATGCAAGCCGAGGTATTATCGCAACTCAAACTGTTAGAAGTAGAAACCCAAGTAGGACTAGGAGAACTTAATCAACTGTGGAGTGGGTTAGATGCAGAAGTACATAATCATGCAGAAGCATTTACCGAGTCATTACAGCGCATCCTTCCTGACCTGTCCGAGCGTTCGGAAATTGAACAACATTTAATAGCTGAACTAGTTTTAGCCTGTGGTGATGTGAGTTTAGTATCCTTTGTCAAACTCAGTCCAGGTGCGATCGCCACCAGTCGTAAAAGCTTAAAAACCGGGTGTAAAATAGTCGTAGATATACCCACAGTCGCCGCCGCCTTAGACCAAACCAGACTCACCCACTTAGGGTGTGAAATTATCACCTTAATTGACAACCCCCATATTACCACTGCCCCAGAGGCCGAGACAGAATTCTGGGAGCAGGACAAATGGCGGCAAAAACTTGCCCAAATCAGTAATAATAGTATATTAGTCATAGGCTACGCCCCATCAGTCCTCTTAGAGACCTGTGAAGCCATCAAGCAGCAGAAAATCGCACCAGCCCTGATTATAGGCTTACCCATAGGCTTTAGCCACGCTCCTGCGGCCAAACGCCGACTTATGCAACAACCGATACCATACATTACCATAGAAGGGACTCTAGGAGGAGGCTTACTAGCGGCCACAGCCCTCAACTCTTTAGTGGAAACCTTAATCACCAAACCCCACTGCCACTGTCATCTGACAAAAATATCAGTATCTGCGCCGCAAAATCAACCAACTAATAACCGGAGTTCCAATTAAAGCTGTCACAGAGTTGATGGGTAAAACCAGGTGATTTCCTGGTAACTGAGACACCAAATCTGCAATTAAAGCCAAAATACCCCCCATGATCCTCGCAGCAGGTATTAAATTAAACTCTTGAGTAATCTGAGAGCGAGTACATGACCCCGTTGTCAAAAAGTAATGATAAATTTCATCCCAGATGTATAATTAGCGCGTCTGCTCCTAATATAAAGAGATACAATTCCAGATCCTCTAGCTTTGTCTACCCAGATCAATAATATATGTGGCAAGAAGAAAAAAAAGATAGTGCAATAGTTACTCTAGCATTATTGCTGTCTTTAGTGACTACCCCTATGACAGTACCTTTGTTTGTACCGACATCAGTGCTGGCACAATCTGCTACTGACTCTTTCCTAGCGCCTCAAACAGTGGAAGATCAGACTAAAATCAAAATTGATGGTTCTACCAGCTTGGGAGCAATCAACCGCAGTTTAAAACAGAGTTTTGAGCAAGGGTTTTCTGGGACAAATGTAGAGGTTGCAACTAATGGGTCTGATGCGGCGATTTCAGCTTTGCTAAGTGGAAATATTGATATAGCAGCGATACCTCGTGATTTGACTCCAGAAGAACAAGCCCAAGGTCTGGCACAAGTATTGATTCACAGTGCAAAAATTGCTATCATAGTTGGGCGGGATAATCCCTTTGAGGGTAGTTTGACTTCTGAGCAATTCGCCGGTATTTTCAGTGGAAATATTACCAACTGGTCAGAAGTTGGAGGTACAGATAGTAATATTCGATTCATTGACCGCCCGGTAAATAGCGAAACTCGCAACACATTTCGCACCTACCCAGGTTTTCAGGGATCTGAACTGGTTACAGGCGCGAATGCTACCGTAGTCCTAGAGGATGATACCACGGAAATTATCGCCAGACTGGGCAATGATGGTATTAGCTATGCCCTGGTTCATGATGTATCGCGTCTGCCCAATGTGCGAGTGATTCCTGTGAATGAAACTTTACCGGATCAGCTTAACTATATCTATTCCCTGCCTTTGGTGTATGCTTACAGGCAAAATCCTAGCCCCAATTTAGATGCTTTTATCAAGTTTACCCAGGCAGTACCAGGAAAGCAAGCCATAGAAACGGCCCTGGCTGGGAGAGAAGTAGAAACACTAGAAATTCCTGGACTAGATCCTCCAGCTCCCCTATTAGATGAAGACCAGTCGCCAGAAAATATTTCTAGTTCTGATCAGATGCCTGAGATACCTTTATGGTGGCTTTTATTACCTACGCCTGTTATAATTGGGTTACTAATATGGCTGTTCCGGTCACGTCGGGCAGATCCTAAGAAAAAAGTCCCTGGTTATACTGCCGAAATCTCTAAAAAAAATGAGGACTCAACCCCCAGAAATGATACCTCTGTTACAGCAGCAACTGCTACGGGGTCTGTTGTTGTGCCTGAAACAGTGAATGATCAAGAACTGGGTGAAACTGAAAATTTTCAAGCTACAGATTCTCAAATCTCAGAAGTGGTGTTTGAAGAGGAAAATTGGCAGAGCAAATACTCTCTTGACCAAACAGCAGCACAACACCAGCCAGAATTTGATTTAAGCGCCAGTTTGCGACTAAGTGAAAATATATCGGCACGGGTGACCAATTTACAGGAAATATCCCTAGATATTAGTGAAGAGGTGTTGAATACAGTAGCCGATGCAGCTGAACCCATCAACCATGGGACTGTCTGTGATTATCCGGAGAGGACAGATATTTTTGCAGACAGTGAAACCTTTGTAGAAATGGGGATTGACCATGAGGGTCATGGGGGCGAAGATCCATTGTTGAATCATCCCCTGGGGGATAGCTTGGCTGGCGTAGTCATGGCCGCTGCAGTGAATGGGGATCTGAGTATTATCCTTAAGCTGCGAAATCCAGAATGGGCTTATGTGACTTGGTACATTGATCAAACTTGTCAGGAAGGATTATCAAATAATGGCATATCTCAATTGTATCTGCGGCTGTATGATGTGACAGATTTAAACTTGAGTTATCAAAGTCCTCAACTGGTAGATGAATATAAAGTAAAGTGGGAAACACCAGAGAAATATATTCCGATTCCCCAAACAGATCTGCTTGCGGGGACGCTTCGCGATCGCAGTTATATCGCCGCCATAGGTTTTAAGGTAGATGATAATTGGGTAACTATTACCAGTTCTGAAGAGGTGCGCGTTTTTGCTACACCCCAAGAAGACACCAGAGGAGGATTGAATATCGATGGGGATCGGAGTATGATGCTTAAGCCGCGAAATCCAGAATGGGCTTATGTGACTTGGTACATTGATCAAACTTGTCAGGAAGGATTATCAAATAATGGCATATCTCAATTGTATCTGCGGCTGTATGATGTGACAGATTTAGACTTGAGTTATCAAACTCCCCAAGTGCTACAGGAGTATGAACTAGACTCAGGAATAAAAGAGGAATATATTCCGATTCCCCGCAGCGATCGCGATTATATCGCCGCCATAGGTTTTAAGGTAGATGATACTTGGGTAAGTATTACCAGTTCTGAACGGATTCGCGTTTTTGCTACACCCCAAGAAGATAGTAGGCCAGGATTTCATCTCTATGGCGACCAAAATATTATCCTCCAGCCCAAAAATGCAGAGTGGGCTTATGCCACTTGGCACATTGATGGCCTGGAAGTATTGTCAAATAATGGCATATCTCAATTATATCTGCGGCTGTATGATGTCACGAATTTAGACTTGAGTTATCAAACTCCCCAACTGCTACAGGAGTATGAACTAGAGTCAGGAATCAAAGAGAAATATATTACCATTCCCCGCAGCGATCGCGATTATATCGCCGCCATAGGTTACAATATAGGTGATGATTGGGTAACTATTACCAGTTCTGAACGGATTCGCGTCTTTGGTATACCCTTGACAGATGGCACAGATAAAAATCTCCAAACGGCAAACACAACATTTCTAGATTTACCCGAGATCAGTAATGAGAGTAGTCTGATCCTTCAATTACGTACACCCAAGTGGGCTAATGCCACTTGGTACATTTCCCCATCTGACAAGGAAATATTGCAAAATAACAGCGTATCTCAATTATATCTGCGCTTATATGATGTCACAAATTTAGACTTGAGTTATCAGACTCCCCCTCTGGTACAGCAGTACGAATGCAATGACATTGCGCCTAGTCGTTATGTGGGAATTCCCGAAACTGATCATGATTATATTGCCGAAATAGGTTATACTAACCAAGGCGGTAGCTGGGAAATAATCGTCCGTTCAGAAATAGTTCGCGTATTCAGTCGTCCCCAAACAGATTTTTGGTTGATCACAGATGCTGAATTAATTATCCACGGCTCAACAGAACCCGGTGCAAAAGTAAATATTGCTGGTAAACCCATTAAAGTAAAAACAGACGGTACATTTCACCTCCGGGTTCCTTTCTCCGATGACTCAATTAACTATCTCATGACAGCAACTGCTGCTAATGGGGAAAGTAAAACAATCCGTAGGAGATTTTCTCAGGAAGATTCACGAGTGGAGCAAAAATTATAACTCTTTTGGGGTGGGTATCCCTGGGGTCGGTTAATATGATCTCCGGTGAGACCCACCCTTAAGGGCGGGTTCCATTTAAATCATGCTTTAGGGACGATGAGGAATTATTGCTAAGATACCATATCAGCTACAGCAGCTCGGACTTGCTCCGATGGCTGTGCTAAAGCTGCTAGGTAGTCGGTTTTTAATTTCTCCAGCATTGCTGGTCGTCTGTCATATAACCGCTTCAGAGGTCGAGGTTGACACTGGTTGAGAACATAAGCTGTGACTAATGGTACAGCTATGGTACTATCAGTGTAACAAACAATTGTGCTAGGTAACTCTTCTGGGTCTATTTTACCCCAACTCACAGCTTCCGAGGGAGTTGCACCTGACAAACCTCCGGTATCCGGCCGAGCGTCGGTAAACTGTACAAAGTAATCGTGTCCCCTTTCTTCTAGCCCTAAAACCTCGTGAATTTGCGGTTGTGTTTGTAGTAAAAAGTTCTTAGGGCTACCCCCACCGAGAATTACAGCTGCACTTTTTCCGGCTGATTCTCTGGCACAATAGGCGATCGCTGCTGTCTCATTCACGTCAATAGAAGGGTCTATGACTAACTTTGAACCTTCCAAAGCTAAAGCTGCAACATTCATCCCAATGGAACTATCTCCTGGGGATGAGGTATAAATAGGTACGCCACATTCATAAGCTGTGGCTAACAAACAAGAATGCTGCACTCCCAACTGCTTTTCTACTTCTCGGACATACTTACCCAATAGATAGTGAAACTCGGCAGTTCCCATGGGTTTTTGAAATACTTCTGCTTGGAGAATCTTGCGAATAAAAGCGTCAGTTTCCAGCAAGACATCATAGCCAAAGATAATATCATAGATTCTGATCGTACCATCTTGGCGCAACTTGACATCATCCAAAAACGGATTACCGGCAAACAGTTCAAAACCTAAGCCGTAGTGCATATCATGGTAAAGATTTGCACCTGTACTAATCATCCAGTCAATAAAACCGTTGCGAATTAGGGGCGATAGTGCTGAAACTCCAAATCCAGCTGGTGTCATCGCACCAGAAAGGCTAACTCCCACAGTCACGCCATCTTTTAAGATATCGTGACTCATGAGTTGACAGATTTCTCGCAAACGTGCTGAGTTATAGGCTGTGAAGTAATTATTAATCAAATCTACCACGCCGATATCGGTGGACATGGGTATGGGGGAGATTTTTTGACCCAGTTTTTTTGACATTTTCGCACTCCTGAATAGTAAACACGCTGAATCTAATGTTATCTAGATTTCAGGCAATTATGACATTACCCCTAGGAAAGAATTTCGGCAAAAATTATACTGATATAAGAATAGACTGTATCGAATATTATTTGACCCCACCCCCTTCCTTACAAGGTTAGGTTTTTAATATGATCTGTGAAGGCAAGACCACCGAAGACAAGGAAGGAAAGTGGACAAGGAAGATTTTATCCGGACAATGGTCTTTTAAGGGGCTA